>CAYRAC010000060.1:0-425 GCA_964422045.1 uncultured Steroidobacteraceae bacterium | reverse complement strand
CGAGCTAATCGACCTCGCCCGTAAGAACCGTTTCAGCTGACTAACGGAGTTCGAATATTGCGCTTCATCAATTACGAATTGGGCGGAAGACCGGGGATCGCAGTCGGCGACGGGGATCGCTTCCGCGGCCTAACATGCGACGAGACCCGCTACCCTGGCGATCTATCGACGCTGATTATGTCTGGCGAGGATCTGTCCGAGGTCGGAGGCCGCCTGCTCGAGGAACCGGTCGTCGATGTGCGCGCAGTGACCCTGCTACCGCCGGTCGCGCGCCCTCCCAAAATACTTTGCGTGGGGCTCAACTACGAGGATCATCTAAACGAGGTCGGCCTCAAGAGGCCCGAGTACCCGGAGATCTTCGCGCGTTTTGCGACCAGCTTGATCGGTCATGGGGCAGTAATCGCGCGCCCACCGGAATCGAACAA
>CAYRAC010000059.1:0-12307 GCA_964422045.1 uncultured Steroidobacteraceae bacterium | reverse complement strand
CGAGGGTCACGATTCTGCAAGATGAGCCGAAATTCCTGCCCCGCGAGGAACGTGACGCGGCCGAGATCTTGTCGCTGTCGCTCGCGCGCTCCGGCGTGGAGACGCACCTCAACACAACGATCGTGGGCGCGCGCGCGGCAAATGGCGAAAAGCTGATCGATTTCGAGAATACGGGCGTCAGCCGCACGCTGGCCGTCGATGAGATATTGGTGAGCATCGGCCGCGTCGCCAATTCCGATGAGTTGCGGCTCGCGGCCGCCGGCATCGCCACGGCGGCCGACGGACGCATACAAATCGACGATTTCCTCACCACCAGCAACCCGGATGTGTACGCCGCCGGCGATGTGTGCATGGCTCACAAGAATACGAATGTGGCGCAAGCTTCCGCGGAGATGGCCGTGCGCAATGCATTTGCCATGGCCGAGCAACGTCACAGCTCGATCGTGGCTCCGCGCTGCACCTATTGCGATCCGGAAATCGCGCACATTGGGATGCACGTTTGGGATGCCGCAAGGCAGGGCATCGCGGTGAAGACCTACACCATCATGATGCAGGACGTCGAGCGCGCGATCATCGATGGGCGGGTGGACGGTTTCGTCAAGATTCACCTGCGAGCGGGCAGCGATGAAATCATCGGCGCCTCCATCGTCGCCTCCCGTGCCAGCGAAATGATCAACGAAGTGGCGGTGATCATGCATGCCAAACTTGGGATGCGTGCGCTCGCGGGAATTCTGCATGCCTACCCCGCGCAGTCAGATGCGATTCGCCTCGCCGCATGCGCCTACATGAACTCCCTGAACCATGCAGTTCGCTAGCGCCCTGCGAAACGCCGGTGCGCCAGGCCGCGGCGGCGCTTCCGGGCCGGGCGAGATTTTGAGCGTCGAACGCCTGGAGGTCTATGCGGAGAATTTAGCGAGGACGCAAGAGGTATTTCCAACCCGCAAAGCCGGCATCTCGTTCAGCGGTCGCCTCAAGTCAAACGCGATCGCGTTGAACGGCGCGTTTCAGGCACTCGTCGTCGGTATTCGCAAGGGTGAAACGGTGACACCCGCGGCCGCCTGGTTGGTCGACAATTTCTATATCATCGACGAGCACCTCAAGGCGATTCGCCGCGACTTGCCACCCGGGTATTACAAGCAACTCCCCAAGCTTGCAAATGGAACTCTGCGCGGCTACCCGCGCGTGTATGGCATCGCCGCGGGCCTGGTGGATCACACCGACAATCGCTTCGAACTCGATACTCTGTATCGCTACGTTCAGGCCTACCAGCGCATTCAACCGCTGACGATCGGCGAGTTGTGGGCCATCGCGATTACGCTGCGCGTGATACTCATCGATAATCTGCGAGACCTGGCGGTCGGCATCGTTTCGCGCCTGTCCGAGCGCGAGCAGGCCGATGCGTTGGCGGATCAATGGCTGGCAGATGACTCGACCGCGGCGCAGAGCCGTTTCTTGCCGGCAACGCGCTTGACGCCGCCCTTTGCCGCGCAATTGTTTCGCCGGCTGCGAGATCACGATCCCAGCACCACGCCCGCGCTCGCATGGCTGCATCAGACGCTTGCCGCCCAGAATTGGAGCGCCGATGAAATCGTACACAGCGAACATCAGCGACAAGGGGCCGCGAATGTCAGCGTCCGCAATATCATCACCAGCCTGCGCTTGATATCGTCGGTCGATTGGGCTCACTTCTTCGAAAGCGTCAGTCCGGTCGATGAACTGCTGCGCACGCAATCGGCGTACGGGAGCTTCGATTTCCTGACACGTGACCTGTATCGACATGCGATCGAAGAGTTGGCCAGACGCTGCAATCACACGGAACTCGAAGTGGCGCGGCGCGCGATCCAGGCGGCCGAACGGGCCGCAGGCGGCGCCGCGACGCAGGGCGGCGCCGGATCGGCGCCACGGGAGCCGGGATACTACCTCGTCTGCGCCGGACGTCCGCAATTCGAGCGCGAACTCGGCTATAAACGCGCGTTTCGCGAGCGCGTCGCGCGCTTCACCCGCAGGGCCGGCGTGCTCGGCTATGTTGGAACGATATTCCTGTTGAGCAGCGCATTCAGCCTCGCCTTCGTATGGGAGGTCGGGCTCTCTGGCCGCGACATCGGAGTAAGCGTGGCGCTGACAGGCCTCGCATTGCTCGCGGCCACCGACATCGGCATTGCCATTGTCAATCTCTGGGTAGCCGCATTTTGCCCCGCGCGCGCGTTGCCCGCGCTGGAACTCGAGGATGGCGTGCCATCCGAATTGCGGACCTTGCTGGTGATACCGATTCTTCTGACGACGCTCGCGGAACTCGAGGAGAGCATTCGCAATTTGGAAGTGCATTATCTTGCGACTCACGAGGGCGACATTCGATTCGCGCTGCTGTCCGATTGGTGCGACTCGCCGGAGAAAATCGCGCCGGCCGATGAGGAATTGCTGGCGGCGGCCGAGGCCGGTATTGCGCGCTTGAATCGCACCCATGGGACCCCGGAAGACGGCGCTCGTTTCCTGCTGCTGCATCGCCGGCGCATGTGGAACGCATCGGAACAGCGCTGGATGGGCTGGGAACGAAAGCGCGGCAAGCTGCATGAGCTCAACTTACTGCTGCGCGGCTCGCAAGACACGAGTTTTCTCGGCAGCGCCGCGCGACCCCTGGCCGTGCCCGCCGGCGTCCGCTATGTGATCAGTCTCGATGCCGATACGCGTTTGCCGCGCGGCGCAGCGCGGGCGCTCATCGGCAAAATGGCCCATCCCTTGAATCAGCCGGTCATCGATCCCGTCCGCCGGCGCGTGACATCGGGTTACGGGATCTTGCAACCGCGGGTGACACCGTCGCTTCCCGCAGGGTCAGACGCATCCTTTTTTCAGCGTGTCTCCTCGGGTCCGAGCGGCATGGATCCGTACGCGTTCGCGGTTTCCGACGTGTACCAGGACATGTTCGGCGAAGGCTCCTACAGCGGCAAAGGCATCTACGATGTGACCGCCTTCGAGGCAGCCCTCGAGAATCGGGTACCCGAGAACCGTCTTCTCAGCCACGACCTGTTCGAGGGCAGCTACGCGCGCTGCGGACTCGCGTCCGATGTCGAGGTCATCGAGGAGTATCCGTCGCGATACGATGTCGCGAGCGCGCGGCAGCATCGCTGGACGCGCGGCGATTGGCAGTTGTTGCCGTGGGTGCTGCACGACGGCTCGCTGACGGCGCTGGCTCGCTGGAAGATGATCGATAACCTGCGTCGCTCACTGATCGCGCCGGCGGTGTTTCTCGGATTGGCGCTCAGCTGGGCGGCCGCTGCAGCGGCTGCCTGGACCGCATTCTTTCTCGCGACCCTCAGCTTGCCGGTGCTCTTGCCGTTGGTGGTCGGCTGGTTGGCGCGAGTCGAGATCGGTCGGAGCGTGTTCAGGCCGGCGCGCAAGGAGGCGATCCAGGCGCTGTCACTGATCGCCTTACGCCTGATATTTCTCGCGGATCAAGCCTGCTCGGCGGGGGATGCGATTGTTCGCACCCTGTACCGGCTCGCGATCTCGCACCGGCATCTGCTGGAATGGACGACGAGCGCCCAAGCGAAAAGGCGCGGCTTCACAGCCACGTCGACGCTGTTTGGAGCGATGGCGGCGGGCTGGTTGTTGAGCGCAGGGACGGCGCTTGTGCTCATTGCCGCCCGCGGCCGCGTTCCCTGGGAGTCGGTGCCGTGGCTCGCGGCGTGGTTCGCCGCTCCACTGATCGCACGGCGCATCAGCGTGCGCGCGGCGAAGCCCATTGCCGAAGCATTGACGCACGCGGAGACGCGCGAGCTGCGCGATATGGCGAAACAAACCTGGGGCTACTTCGATACCTTCGTGAGCGCACAGCAGAATCACTTGCCGCCGGATAACTTCCAAGAAACACCGAGCGCCGTGATCGCGCATCGAACCTCGCCGACGAATGTGGGCCTGTATCTATTGTCGGTCGTGGCCGCAAGCGACTTCGGCTGGATTTCGAGAACGGCAGCCCTCGGGCGTCTCGAGGCCACGTTTGCCACGCTGGACAAACTGGAAAGGTTTCGCGGCCATTTTTACAACTGGTACGACACGCAGGACCTGAGGCCGCTCGACCCGAAGTATATATCGACCGTGGACAGCGGCAACTTGGCCGGCCATTTGTTCACGCTGTCGGGCGCGCTGCGCGAGTGGCACAAGCGGCCCGCCGCCGATTCGAGCGCCGACGAGCTGTCGCAACTGAACTCGCGCATGGTGCTTCTCGGACGACGGGCGGAATCGATGGCGCTCGTCATGGAGTTCGATTTCTTATTGAACCCGGAACGTCAGCTGCTCGCGATCGGCTTTCGCGCAGCCGATCGAGCACAAGACCCCAGTTGCTACGACCTGCTTGCCTCGGAGGCACGGCTCGCGAGCTTCATTGCAATCGCCAAGGGCGATTTGCCGGTGCGCCACTGGTTCAGACTCGGCCGGCGGCTCACGCCCGTGGATCGCGGTTCCGCGCTCGTTTCCTGGTCGGGCTCGATGTTCGAGTACTTGATGCCGATACTCGTCATGCGCGAGCCTGAAGGCAGCGTGCTCGGCGAGACGGCGCGCATGATCGTCAAGCGGCAAATCGACTATGGCAGGGAGCGGCGTCTGCCGTGGGGCGTGTCGGAGTCTGCGCTCAACGCCCGCGATCGGGAATTCACCTACCAATACTCGAGCTTCGGTGTGCCGGGCCTCGGCCTGCAACGAGGCCTCGGCGACGAGGCGGTCGTCGCGCCGTACGCGACCGGCCTCGCGGCCATGATCGACGCAAAAGCCGCGATGCGAAATTTCGAGCGCTTGGCCGTATGCGGGGGCCGCGGCCGGTTCGGCTGGTACGACGCGATCGATTTTACGCCGACCCGGGTTCCGCAGGGCGAGTCGGCGGTCGCGGTCCAGGCGTATATGGCGCATCACCAGGGCATGATCCTGGTGTCGATCGCGAACATTCTCAACGACGGCGTGATGCGCGCTTATTTTCATGGCAATGCGCTGATTCAAGCGACCGAGCTGCTGCTCCAGGAAAAGCTGCCGCGCGAGCTCGAGCTGCCGCCGGCCGGCGCCGGGACAATTTCCGCGCCTGCGCCGCGTGAAGTCGCCGCCGCCGCGCCACGGCGCTACAGCTTCGCCCGCCATGCCACGCCGCGCACCCATCTGCTATCGAACGGTGATTATTCGGTCATGCTGACCGCCGCCGGGTCAGGCTACAGCCGCTACCGAAACATCGCCGTGACGCGCTGGCGAGAAGATGCGACCCGCGATGCGTGGGGCAGCTACGTGTTCCTGCGTGATGTCGCGACCGGCCAGGTTTGGTCCGCCGGTTACCAGCCGGCCGGCATCGAGCCCGATTCGTACGAAGTCGCATTTTTCGAAGACCGCGCGGAGATCGTGCGCGTCGACGGATCGCTCACCACGTGCACGGAGATATTGCTGTCTTCGGAGGAAAATGCCGAAGTGCGCCGCGTGTCGCTCAGCAACGACGGCAAGCGCGTTCGGGAGATCGAGCTCACCACGTATGCAGAAGTTGCGTTGGCGGCGCCCGACGCGGACGCGGCTCACCCGGCGTTCAGCAAACTGTTCGTGCAAACCGAATTCGTCGCCGCCAGCGGGGCATTGCTCGCGACGCGCCGGCGCCGGGATCCCGCCGATCCCGAGCTTTGGGTGTCGCTGGTGAGCGCGTTGGAGGGAGACGGCATCGGCGCCTTGCAGGTAGAAACCGACCGCGCCCAGTTCCTCGGCCGTGGGCGCGGCCTCGAGAATGCCCAGTCGATCGTCGAGGCGCAACCGCTCTCCGGCACCGTGGGAACCGTTCTCGATCCGATCCTGTCGATGCGCCGTCGTGTCCGGATCGCGCCCGGAGAGACGACGCGCGTGGCGTTTTGGACCAGCGTCAGTGCCAGCCGCGCCGCGGCCGTTGGATTGGCGGAGAAGCAGCGCGACGCGGGTGCTTTCGAGCGGGCCAAGACCCTCGCGTGGACGCAGGCACAGGTCCAGCTGCGCTATTTGGGCGTGGATTTTGACGAAGCGCAGACCTTTCAGCGGGTCGCCAATCGGGTGCTGTTTTCGGATTCTGCTCTGCGCGCGCCGCGCGCCATTCTCGACAAGAACCACTTGGGGCAGTCTGCGTTATGGCCGCTCGGCATATCGGGCGATGTGCCGATCGTGCTCGTCAGAATCGACGACGAACACGACCTGCAAATCATCAAGGAACTGCTGCGTGCCCATGAATACTGGCGCCTGAAACAACTCGCGGTGGATCTCGTGATCTTGAACGACATGCCGCCCTCGTACGCTTCGCTGTTGCAGCAGTCGATCGATTCCGCCATTCGCGCATCGCGCTCGACCTCCGACAGCGAGCGAGGCCGAGGCAGCGTGTTTTCTCTGCGCCAGGAGGCGCTGTCGGAGGCGGTGCTGATTCTGCTGCAGGTCACTGCGCGCGCCGTGTTCGTGGCGCGACGCGGCACGTTGAGCGAACAGATCACCAAAGTGCGCGAGCCGGCACCGCTCCCCCGGCCGCCCGCGCGCAGCAAACAGCGTGGGGCACGGTCCGAAGCGACACGCGCGCCGCCGGCGCTCGAATTCTTCAACGGTGTGGGCGGCTTTTCCGACGCGGCGCGCGAGTACGTGATCGTTTTGGACGAGGAACAATGGACACCGGCACCTTGGAGCAACGTGATTGCCAATGCGCGTTTCGGATTCATGGCCACCGCGGATGGAATTGGCAGCACCTGGTCGCTCAACGCACAACAGAATCAATTGACGCCCTGGTCGAATGACCCGGTCGGCAACCCCCCATCGGAGGTCATCTACCTGCGTGACGATGACGGCGGGGATGTCTGGAGCGTGACGCCTTTGCCCATTCGCCAGCCAGGGCACTCGTACGTGATCCGGCATGGGTTCGGCTACAGCCAATTTGAACATGAATCACGGGGCATCGCCGCGGAGCTCAAGCAATTCGTACCGTTGACGGACTCGATCAAAATTGCACGACTCGAACTCGTGAATCGCTCGTCGCTCGTGCGCCAGCTCACCGTGACCCATTACGTCGATTGGGTGCTCGGCAACCAGCGCAGCAAGACTGCGCCGTTCATCGTGACTGAAATCGAACCGCGAACCCGGGCACTGCTGGTGCGCAATCCCTGGAGCGCGGCGGAATATCAGACCCAGGTGATTTTCCTGGATTTGGGAGGGCAGCAACAGAGTTGCAGCGCCGATCGGCTCGAATTCCTGGGTAGCCATGGCTCGCTGTCGGAACCCGCCGCGCTTTCGAGTTCGAGCGCCCTGTCGGATCGAGTGGGGGCGGGACTCGACCCCTGCGGCGCCATGCAAACTCGAATCACCTTACGCCCGAACGAAGCACGGAACCTTTTGCTGCTGCTCGGAGCCGCGCCCAGTGCGGGCGACGCGGTCGCCCTGATCGAACGCTACCGATCGATCGATCTCGACGGCGTCCTGAAAGACGTGACGGATTTTTGGGACGAGACGCTCGGCGCAATCCAGGTGAAGACACCCGATCGATCCATGGACCTGTTGTTGAATGGGTGGCTGTTGTATCAAACGCTGGCGTGCCGTGTCTGGGCTCGGGCAGCCTTCTTTCAATCGAGCGGTGCCTACGGATTTCGTGATCAATTGCAGGATGTCATGGCGCTGACCGTGTCGGCGCCGGCCATCGCGCGCGCGCATTTGATCCGCGCCGCCGGACGTCAATTTGCGGCCGGGGACGTCCAGCATTGGTGGCTTCCCCTGTCCGGCCAGGGCGTCCAGACCCGGGTGTCCGACGACCGAATATGGCTGCCGTTCGTGGTGGCTCATTATCTTCAAGTGACGGAAGATGTCGCCGTCTTGGACGAAGCAGCTCCGTTCCTCGCAGGCGAGCCGCTCGCGGACGGTGCCGACGAGCGGTTCTGGACGCCGCACGCAGGGCAACCGGCGACGCTGTATGCGCATTGCGTACTGGCACTCGACTCGAGCTTGGCGGTCGGCTCCCACGGCTTGCCGTTGTTCGGCACCGGCGATTGGAACGACGGCATGAACCGCGTGGGCGCGAAGGGCCGCGGCGAGAGCGTGTGGCTCGCCTGGTTCCTGCATGCGGCACTCATGCGTTTTGCACCGGTCGCCGATCAGCGCGGCGACAGTTCCGCCGCGACCCGATGGCGCAAGCACGCATTCGCACTGCAAAGAGCCGTCGAGCGCGAGGCCTGGGACGGCGACTGGTACCGCCGCGGATACTTCGATGACGGTACACCGCTCGGCTCGGTATCGAGCGACGAGTGCCGGATTGATTCGATTGCCCAGTCGTGGGCCGTGATTTCCGGCGCCGCGGATTCCGAGCGGGCGGCGCGCGCGATGTCGGCCGTTGACCGTCAGCTCGTGAACCGCAGCGAAGGTTTGGTGCAGTTGTTCACGCCGCCCTTCTATAGAAACTCCCACGACCCCGGCTACATCATGGCGTATCCACGCGGTATCCGGGAAAACGGCGGGCAGTACACCCACGCCGCGATGTGGACGGTGTTGGCGTTTGCATTGCAGGGAGATGGGGATCGCGCCGCTGAATTGTTCGCTCTCATCAATCCGATCAATCATGGCAGCCGCTCCGGCATTCATCGCTACAAGGTGGAACCTTACGTCGCGTGCGCCGACGTTTACACGGCGCCGTCGCACGTCGGGCGCGGCGGCTGGACGTGGTACACGGGCTCGGCTGCTTGGATGTATCGAACCGCCGTCGAGGCGATCCTCGGTGTGAACCTGCGCGGCAAGATCTTGTCGATCGATCCGTGTATTCCGCGCACTTGGAGCGCGTTCGAGATTCTCTACAGGCACGGAGCAACACGCTATCGAATCCGTATCGAGAATCCTCGAAGCGTCTCGCGCGGCGTCGCGTCTCTGACATTGGATGGCGAGGAGATTGCCCCTGCAAGCCGCGGAATTCCGCTGATCGACGATGGCGGTGAACACAACTGTCTGGTCACGCTGGGCCGCGACTGAAAGCTAGGGCGTTTATCGTAAGACGGGTAGACTCTCATGGATGCGTCCGCAAGATCACCCTCTGCGCTCGGAACTGAACGACGAAATACATGCGCGACCATCGGAGTCCTTGAGCGCCCCTATGCGCTTGAGTTATCTCGCATTGGCATCTCCGAGCGAGGCGCGGGAAGAGGAATGGCGGCATGTCCTCGAGTTGGTAAAGACCATCGGCATGGAGATCTCCGAGCGGCCTGTGAATCATTACAGCGCCTGTCTCGGCGATTTTTCCTTGCGGTGGGAACGACATGCAGAATTCACACGCTACACCTTCTGGGCACCCAGCAGCGGCGACATATTTGCCTCGTCCGTCCTCGACCTGTTACCGGCGGGGTGGGTTCTGCGCATTCCAGGGCGTGTCTTGGTGGCGACGCACGGCGGCATAGTGAAAGACACAGAGCAAGTTGACGCCCTCAATATCGCGGCGGTTCGTTGGTTTGACGGAAATGTCCTTGTTGGTTCCTCGGTTGGCGATGGGGCCGCAATCGCCGTAACGGATTTTCGAGTGCGCAGCGACGGGTTCAGCCGGTTCGTGATCTTCGACCACACATTGACGCCGCGTCAGGCGGGACGCACCGTGCAACGCCTGCTTGAGATCGATTCTTATCGCATGATGGCCCTGCTGGCGCTGCCGATCGCGCGAGAACTGGCCCCCATCATCCATCAGGCAGAGTCGGAGTTGAGTTCATGTATGACCCGTCTCGAAAAAGCTCATCAAAGTGACGAATCGATGCTACTCGACAGCCTCACTCATTTAGGCGCACGCATCGAGCGGTGGGATGCTCAACACAGCTATCGATTCAGCGCCGCTGCGGCGTATTACGAGTTGGTGCAACGTCGAATCGCCGAACTTCGCGAAGTACGCATCGCGGGATTGCAAACCTTCGGTGAATTTACCGAGCGGCGTTTGGCACCGGCCATGAACACGTGCCTCACGATCGCGCGCCGCCAAGAGTCCATAGCCCTGCGAATTGCGCGGGCGAACCAACTGCTCACGACGCGGGTCGACATTTCCGTCGAACGCCAGAATCAGGCGCTGCTCGAATCCATGAATCGGCGCGCAAAGGCGCAGTTCAAGTTGCAGCAAACGGTCGAAGGGCTTTCGGTTGCGGCCATTACCTACTACGTAGTGGGATTGATTGGCTACGTTGCGAAGGCATTACATGCCCGGGGCTATAAGGTCGACTACGAACTGGTCGAAGGCTTGAGCATTCCGGTGGTGCTGCTGCTCATCGCCGCGGGCACTTACTTCCTCAAGCATCGAGTGAAGCGATATCTTCATCCGGCCGCGGATAAGACATAGGTCGAGCCTCAACTATAAGCGTGCCGACAGCGGCCTGCTACGCGGTCCCGGCCTTGGCGAACGGCAACACATAGGTGCGCTTGCCGGTGGCGGCGTAGATGGCGTTGGCGACCGCGGGACCCAAGGGTGCGACGCCGGGCTCGCCCACGCCGGTGGGCGGCGCGGTCGACGGGACGATGTGCACCTCGACCTTGGGCATTTCGTTTATGCGCAAGACGCGATAACCGTTGAAGTTGTCCTGCTCGATGTGGCCATCCTTCAAGGTGATCGCGCCATAGAGCACCGCGCCCAAGCCAAAGCCGATGCCGCCTTCCATTTGCGCGGCAATGATGTCGGGATTGATCGGCGTGCCGCAATCGACCGCGCAAATCACCCGCTCGACCTTGACCTGACCGTCCTTGCCGACGCTGACCTCGGCCACCTGTGCGACGAAGGTCTTGAAGGCTTCGGCGACCGCGATACCCCGGCCTTTGCCCGGCGGCAGCGGGGTGTTCCAGCCGGCCTTGTCCGCCGCCAGCTCCAGCACCGCCTTCATGCGCGGCTCATGCTCGAGCAGCTTGCGTCGAAATGTGAAGCCGTCTTGGCCGGCGGCGTGCGCCACCTCATCGATGAAGGCTTCGACGGCGAACGTGGTGTGCGAACTGCCGACCACGCGCCACCACAGCACCGGCACGCCGGTCTTCGTGGTCGCGAGATCGACCGCGATGTTCGGAATGGAATAGGCGATGCTCGCAGCACCTTCGACCGACGTCGGATCAATGCCATCCTTGATCATCGCGGCAAACGGCGTATCCGCGACGATCGACTGGCCGACGATGACATGCCGCCAGCCGCTGAGCGTGCCCGCGGCGTCCAAGCCCGCTTCGAGCTTGTGGTAATACATGGGCCGATACAGGCCGCCATGGATGTCGTCCTCGCGCGTCCACTGCAGTTTGATCGGCGTGCCGTCGGCGCCGTAGGCCTTGGCAATCGACACCGCTTCGACGATGTAGTCGGAACCGGGGTTGGCGCGGCGGCCGAAGCTGCCGCCGGCATACAGCGTGTGAATGCTGACTTGCTGCGGATCGAGGCCCGCCGTGTGCGCGGCGTTCGCCTGGTCCACGGTTTGAAATTGATCTCCGGCCCAGATCTCGCAGCTTTTCGCATCGAGCTTGACCACCGCGTCGAGCGGTTCCATCGGTGCGTGCGCGAGGTAGGGGAACTCGAAGCTCGCGGCGACTTTGTGGGGGGCGTCCTTGAGCGCCTGCAGCGCATCGCCGCGTTTCAGGGCCGAGAGGGCGGGTTGTTCCGCGAGCCGGCGATACTCGTCCATCAATGCCGCGGAGCTGCGCTTCTCGGCCTTGGAGTCGTCCCATTGCACCTGCAGCACGTCGCGCCCTAGCTTCGCGGCCCAGAAACTTCTTGCCACCACCGCGACACCGCGCGGCACTTGCACAATCTTGACGACGCCGGGAACGGCAGACGCCGCCGTGCCATCGAAGGATTTGACCGTTGCGCCAAACAACGGCGGCCGCTTGAGCAGCGCGACCAGCATTCCGGGCAATACGACATCGAGCGTGAACTGGGCCGTGCCGTCGGATTTCGCAGCTGCGTCCACGCGCGGCGCGCGTTGTCCGATCAATTTGAATTGCTTGGGATCCTTGAGCTGTACGCTGCCGGGCACGGGCAGTGTGACGGCAGTGGGCACCAGCGCACCGAAGGTGGCCTCGCGTTTCTTGGCAGCGTGATGCACGCTACCCTGGTCCACAGTCAATTCGGCAACCGGCACGTTCCACTCCTTCGCTGCCGCCGCGAGCAGCATGGCGCGGGCTTTGCCACCGGCTTCGCGCAACTGCATCCAGGAATTCGCCATCGCAGAGCTGCCGCCGGTTCCTTGCATCGTACCGAACACCAGATTGGCATAGCGCTTCGCATCGGCGGGCGCGCTTTCGACACGAACCTGGGCCCAGCCGGCGTCGAGTTCCTCGGCGAGCACGGTGGCGATGCCGGTGTAGGCAC
>CAYRAC010000058.1:0-12381 GCA_964422045.1 uncultured Steroidobacteraceae bacterium | reverse complement strand
GTGAGCGGCACTTTGTATTACGGAATCGGCACTCAGGCCAATAACGCCCTCGGCAGCAGTACACAGCTGCTCACGGTGCTCGATTCCGGCACGACGGCGGGCACGCTGACAACGACCTTCAACGGCTCGACGCTCGCTGGCAGCGTCATCGACGCCGGGTCGAGTGGTTATTTCTTCAACGACTCGTCCCTCCCGGCCTGCTCCGACGAGCCCGCGTATTATTGTCCCGTCAGCGGCAGCGCGGCGGCCACAGTGTCCTTCAACGCCACGATTTCCGGGGAAAACGGCATCACCTCGCCGCAGGTGTTCACGATCGACAACGCCGATTCGCTGTTCAGCAGTTCGCAAACCCTCACGGCGTTTCCGACGCTGGGCGGCCCGAATGGTGCGCTCAATGGGATTATCCCCGGCTTCGATTGGGGACTGCCTTTTTTCTACAACCGGTCGGTCTACGTGCTCTTCGAGACCTATGCGGTGGGCGGCACGACCGGACCCGCGATCGGTTTTTGATTCGCGCTCGACCGCCGTCGGCGGCGCGGCGTTGGGTTTGAATTTTGCTTGGCAATACTTTGCGGGTCTTCACGCAGCGCCGGGTCAACGAGATGCCGCAAAGACGTTGATTATACTGTCAGGAAAATTTTTCCTGACGGCGGCGGCGGAAAATCACAGCGCGGCCTTTCTGTTATGAACGAGGAACATTGCCATGAAAAGTTTACGACCCTTAATGCGACCCATCAGTTGTGCTCTGATTCTCGCCGCGTCGGTTGCTGCCGGCACCTACGCCAACGCCCAGGCGACGACCGGTGCCGCAACTGCAGCACCGAGCGGGCATCATTGGCGCCACCGTCAATTCGGCCCGATGCACGTGCTGCACAAGCTCAATTTGACTGCGGAACAAGAGACGCAGATTAAGTCGATTATCGAACAGGCGCGCGCGCAAGCGAAAACGGCGATGGCGAGCGAGCACGCGAATCACGAATCGCTGGCGTCGACGGCGCCCACCGATGCCAACTATCCAGCCCTGCTCGCGGCGGCCAAGACCAATGCCGCAAACCGCGTCCAGCGGATGAGCGAGGTGTGGGAGCAGGCGTATGCGGTATTGACTCCGGCGCAAAAAGCGCAGATTCCGGCAATCCTCGCTGCCGAGAAACAGCAAATGGAAGCCCGCAAGGCGGCCTGGCAGGCGAGCCACCCGCAGTCCTGATGCGGATCCGACGCACGGCGCTCGGTATCATCACTCAGGTCGATATTGAGAGTGATACCGGGCGCCTGCGCCGATCTCGCGCGCTCTTGACGTTTCTTTGCGCTCCGCTGGGTTCAGGGCGCAACACCTAAGCCGATAAACGAGGTTGAGGGGAAGTCCATTGGGCGCACCCGACCCGCATTCGGCGCGGCGCGTCCGTCATCAGGAGTATCCACATGAGCGTATCGCCCATCAGTTCAGCCGGTCGCGGGCTGAACTCACTGAGCTCGAGCCAGAAGCTGCAACAGTATCTTCAGGCATTGCAGCAGTCGCTTGCCACCGGCAACCTCAGTGGCGCCCAAAGCGCATTCTCTGCGCTGCAGTCGCAGGTCCGGTCGGCTGCCGGCGCATCGGGCGCATCGGGCGCATCGGGCGCGTCAGGTGCATCGGGTGCATCCGCGACCAGTGCTGCTGCGTCGACGAATGGCGCGCAGTCCGCGCTTTCCACCGCGTGGGAAACACTCTCGACGGCGCTCTCGAGCAATAACCTGTCCGCTGCGCAGACCGCATTTGCGGCGCTGCAGGCCGCGGCGAATGCCGGCCAACAGTCGGCCTCGAGTCCCCCGCTTGCTAGCGCGATCGCGGCATCAACTCACGCGCACCACGGTCGTCATCATCACGGCGGTGGCGGGTCTCCATCCAGCACCGAGGCTGCCTCCGCATCGAGCGCGGCTACGTCCGCATCGAGCACCGACGCGTCGACAACAACCCCAAGCTCGCCGGGCGCTTTGCTCAACGTCACGGCCTGAGCCCGCCCCGAGGCCTGTGAGCCGACCACCTAGCTCCGCTTGACAGGTGACCAAATGGTCACGTATGGTCGCGACCATGGATGAGGTGTTCAAAGCGCTCGCCGATGCGACTCGCCGTAAGCTGCTCGACAAGCTGTTCGAGAAAGACGGTCAGACGCTTCAAGCGCTGGAAAATCGGCTGCCGATGACCCGCTTCGGGGTCATGAAGCATCTGAAGCTGCTCGAGGCGGCGGGCTTGATCGTGACCCGCCGACAGGGGCGCGAGAAGCTGCACTTTCTAAACGCGGTTCCGATCCGCCTCATCCACGACCGTTGGGTGGACAAGTTCACCGCGCCTTGGGTCGCTGGCTTGAGCGACCTTAAACACCGCTTGGAGGGTCAAACCATGCAAAAGGTATTCGAAATCTATATCAAGACGACGCCCGCGCGTCTGTGGAAAGCGCTCACCGATACCGAGATGCGGCGCAAGTACACGTTTGGGGCGGAGGTAACCTCGGAGTGGACGCCAGCTTCGCGCTACCACGGCGTGGGTCATGGAGCGCCCATCTTCGAAGGCGAAAATTTAGAGGTCGATCCACCGCGGCGGTTGGTGCAGAGCTTTCGCGCGCTGTGGGGCGAGGATGTGAAAAGCGAGGGCACCTCGCGTGTGACGTGGGAGATCGAACCGGTCGGCGATTCGTGTTTGCTGAAGGTGACGCACGATCAGTTGCGCGAGGACGCCAACACCCAGTTGTACGGCGGTTGGCCGATGGTTCTCTCCGGAATCAAGACGTTGCTCGAGACGGGCGAGATGCTGACGACGCCGGGGTCGCTGCGCTGGGTGCAAGGCGCGCAGGGGCAATCATCAATTGCTTGAGGCGCGCCGATCGGGCGAGGTATCTTTGCGAGCATTGCACGACGCCGGCGGACCATCAACATGTATGAGCTCTACATAGCCAACAAGAATTATTCCTCCTGGTCGTTGCGCCCCTGGGTGCTGATGCGCGAACTGGGGATTGCGTTTCGCGAGCATCTGCTGCCGTTTGGCCAGGAATCGCTGTGGAGCGCCTTTCGCAAGATTTCGCCGGCGGGCAAGGTGCCTTGCCTGATCGATGGCGAGACGGTGGTGTGGGATTCGTTGGCCATCGTCGAGTATCTCGCCGAGAGCCACCCCGGCGTGTGGCCGGGCACCGCGGCCGCACGGGCGTGGGCGCGCAGCGCGGCGGCGGAGATGCACTCCGGATTCGGCGAGTTGCGCAGCCGCTGTTCCATGAGTTGCGGTCAGCGGATCAAGCTCCATGAATTTCCGCCGGCCTTGGAACGCGACGTCGCGCGCATCGACACATTGTGGGGCGACGGCCTGCAGCGCTTCGGCGGGCCTTTTCTCGCCGGTGCGGCCTTCACCGCGGTCGATGCCTTCTACGCGCCGGTGGCTTTTAGAGTCCAGGGCTACGGGCTGAGCTTGGGGAGCGCGGCGGCCGCGTATGTCAATCGCCTGTTGGAGACGCGGGCGATGCGCGAGTGGTACGCCGATGCGCTCAAAGAGACGATTCGCGACCAGCCGCATGAAGAGGACGTCGCGCGGATGGGACGGGTGTTGGAGGACTCGCGCGCGAAGTGAAGGCCGTGGGATTTCAGCTGCTCGCCGCGGATGAACCGCCGCCGTTCCTTGAATTGGGGCGCCGCGGACAGTCCAATTTCGTGATCATCGTCGATCATGCCGGCAGCCGCATTCCGCGGCGCCTGAATAATCTCGGGCTGCCGGCCTCCGAATTACAGCGCCACATCGCCTGGGACATTGGCGCGCTCAGTGTGGCGCGGCAAATGGCGGCGGCGCTCGATGCGCCGCTGCTCGCGCAAAACTACTCGCGGCTGGTGATCGACTGCAATCGCGACCCGAAGGTCGCGAGCTCGATTCCGCAATCGAGCGAAGCGATCGAGATCCCGGGCAACCGAAATTTGAGCGAGCCGGAAGTTCTCGCGCGCCGCGCCGAGATATTCGAGCCCTATCACGAACGCGTGCGGGCGCTGCTCGACGAAAGAGCGGCGGCGAACCAGACCACGATACTGGTGGCGCAGCACACGATGACCGATGTCTACCACGGCGAGCGCCGCGCGATGCACGCCGCGGTTCTCTACAACCGCGACCGCCGCTTTGCCGGCCTCGTGCTCGACTCGCTGCGCCGTGACGGCGCGCTCAACATCGCGGACAACGAACCCTACTTCGTCAGCGACGAGACCGACTACAGCATCCCGCGGCATGGCGAGGCGCGCGCTCTGCCGCATATCGAAATCGAAATTCGCCAGGACCTCGTGAGCGAAGCCGCCGGACAGACGCAATGGGCGCAGCGAATCACCGCCGCCTTGCGTGAGGCGGAGCGTGTGTTTCTCGCAGCGCCGGGGCAATGACACCCACGCCGGCCTCCAGGAGCGCAGGCCGCGATCGGGTTTGCCGGCTGCGCCGCGAACTGATATAGGAACACGAACGGCGAGGAGTGCGCGCATGGCAAATATTGTTAACAAGCCGGCAACGGGCCGTGTGGACTGAACTCGGTCCGAAGTAAGCATGTACGCGGCCGTTCTTGCCCTGTTTAGCTTGGTCGGCGCGTGGGTGGCATGGCGGCGCAATCCATCGTATACGGCCCGCTCCACCCTGCGAACGTTGCTGGTCACGGCGCTGGCGATCGCGGTGTTGATCGGGATGATCGTGGTCGCGGTCAATTTTTCGATGAATCGCTCCGCCCCGGTCGCGTACGCCACCATGGCGACGGTCGTCGTCGTCGGCAGCCTGTCCATGATTTTCATCCTGCAGGCCGCCTCGACCCCCAAGGACGCCAAGCTCATCACGGCCCTGCCGGCATCGGCCAAAATTCTGCACGTCCACCGGCAGAAGGTTTATCACTGGTCCAAGGTGTTCGCCGTCATTATTGCGGTCTGCGGGCTGCTGGCATTGTTGATCCCCGGAGATGCCAAATATATTCCGCTCGCGTTCGGCGGCATGGCGTTGCTGCTCGCATCCATCCTGTTGCCGGTGCTGTACGCGACAACCCGCACCGCGGATCGATCGCTGACGGCGCTCGAACTCAACCCCTGGGTCCATTGGCGATATACGCCGGCGCAATGGCAGCAGTGGACCGAAGTCCAAGTCGGGCGCATGAAGGCAACACCACCCACGTTCATCTTGAAGCGCGACTGGCACAAACTTGCCTGGGCATTCGGCGCCATCGCGGCCGGCGTCGGCATTTTCTCGCCGGGCACGTGGCTCGAGAAAGGCCTGTATGTGATCTGCGTTTGCGGCGCGATCACGGCGCTGGTCATGCTGAGCGCCCGCTCACAACATCGAATGCCGGAGATGAACGCGGCCAAGCTCGCCAAAATCGAGCCGGAAGTTTACTTCGGACACGACGGATTATATTGCGACGGCGGTTATCTCACGTGGCTGGGTTTGAGCGTCTATCTCGTGGCGGCGTCCGTCGACACGCGAGCGCCGCGAAGCCTCGCGTTCAATTTCGAGAAGGTGATCCCCAATCCTTACGGTGCGACCGTGCCGCTGCAGATCCACCAAAGCGTGCTGATACCCGAGGGGGCCGACGCCGACATCGCACGGCTGCAGCGTGAACTCAGCGGCCGTTGTCCCAAGGCGCACATCGCGCTCGCGTGAGTCATCGCGTGTTAAGAACCCGCACTGCGTCGCAGGCGGCCGGAAAAATAATAAGCGGCCGTGAGCGCGGCCACGGCCGGCGACAACAGCGGCAGCACCCATTGCCCGACGGCCCACACCTTGGAGTCGCCGGGGGCGAAGATCCACAGAGGGATGAGCACGAGCACGCCGATGAGCGCGATGCGCGTGATTTGGAACCATAGCTTGTGGAAATAATGTGCGGTCGCAGCCCGCTCCGGTAGAGCGGCGTCCGACACCTTGAACCAGCGCCCGGCCAGTGCGGCAGCCGGCACCATGGCGGCGGGAAAACCGACCGAGAGACTGATGATCAGATCGAGCCCGAGCTGCAAAAAGAAAAGCGGGGCGGCCGCCTGTGCCGGCAGGGAGTTCATTCCGGCAATCACCACGGCGCTGAGAATCAGCATGAAAAAAATCACCGTCAAGGCCAGCCACACGAAGTATTCGATGCCCGGGACCGGCCTGGCGATGGACTGCAGCTGGGTCTTCTCCTCTGGGGTGTAGCCGAAGCCGGGCCAGTTGGTTCCCTGATCGTGGATCAGGGTCATGTTGAACGCCCAATAGCGCACGAGCAGGGCGAGCCAGCGCTCCAAACGGGGTCTCGGGGCGGGATTATCCGACATGCGCCCGAGTGTAAGGCCGAATTGCGCAAGACCAAAGGTCCGTCACGCCTTCGGCCGCCCGATGGGATAATCTAGCCATATTATGTGTGATCGTTATGTCATTCCGGACCAGGTGGCGGCTGAACGGGAGTTCCTACCGGCCCAAGTTTGGTGGAAATTCGAGCCGCATTTTAACGTCGCGGCGCGTCGCTACGTTCCCGCAATCCGAGTGCACGATGCCCAGACGGAAGGCATGATGATGCGCTGGGGGTTGATACCGGCGGAGACCAAAGGCAAGCCGTCGGGTAGTTCGCGGGCCTGTGCCGACATCGAACGTGTCGAACGCTCCAAGACCTACAAGATGCCCTGGCTTAACGGTCAGCGCTGCATTCTGCCGGCGGCGGGATTTTTCGTTTGGAAGCTCACGCCCGCGAATTACCGCCAGCCCTACTACGTGCGGGTGAATAACCGCAGCGTGTTCGGGTTTGCCGCGGTTTGGGATCGTTGGAGCGGCGAAGATGAGGACGTCATCGAGAGCTGCTCGATCATTCGCGTGCCGGCCAACTCGCTGTTGGCGGACGTGGCCGACTCGGATCGGATGCCCGCCGTCTTGAAGCGCCGCGATTACGACACGTGGCTGCGCGGCACGCCGGTCGAGGCGCGGGCGGCGCTGCAGTCCTATAACCCGGAGTGGATGACGGCGTACGCCGTCAGCCCGCGCATCAACTCGCAGGAACCGGACGATGCGGGGCTGATTCAGCCGATCGACGCATGAGGTGGATTGGCCTGCTGCTCATCTGCGCTGCGGCGTGCGGAGCGGCCGCGGCGCAAGACGTGGCGCTCATCACCGCCGCCGGCCAGCGGCAGATGCTCGCGAGTCCGGGCACGCCCGGCGTCGGTGCGCAAAAGCCCGACGTGGTCATCGTCGAATACTTCGACTACAACTGCCCCTACTGCAAGAAGCTCGTGCCGACGCTCCAGGCGCTGCTCGCGCAGGATCCAAAAATCGGCATCGTGTACAAGGATTGGCCGATCCTAGGACCGGTCTCGGCGTATGCGGCGGCCGCGGCGCTCGCCGCGGGTTGGCAGGGCAAGTATCTCGCCGCGCACGATGCCTTGATCGTAGGTCCTCGCTTGGCCGCGAACACGCAGGTCGATGCGCTGTTACAGCGGGCGGGGGTGGATCTGGGCGCGTTGAAAAAAGATCGCACTCGTCACGCCAAAGAAATTGACGCGCTGCTCGCGCGCAACGACCAAGAAGCGCACGCGCTCAGTCTGGACGGGACGCCCGGCATCGTGGTCGGTCGGCTGCTGGTGCCCGGGATCGCCGGTGTGGACGACCTGAAACAATTGATCGCCCGGTCGCGCCAATCGAAATAGCGAGGGCGTTTACGGCACCACGTGTGAAGCGCCGACATCCTTCCATTCGTAGCGCGGAACCTGTATCCACTGGCCGCTCTTCAGTTCCGGTACTTTGTGCACCTTCATCTGATCGACGACCATGCTGCCGTCCTTGTCGCTGACCCAAAAATCGATGTCGTAAATCTGATCCTTGGTGCCAACCACTCGAAAGTCGGTGCAGGCGAAGTAATGGCCATCATTGTCGAGCTGCCGCACCGGTTGGTGGGTGTCGACGAACTCCAGTTCCAACTCCTTGCCGGTCTTGTCATCCTTGAGCTTGAAAACCCCATTGTTCTTCAAGCTGTCTTGCACGGCGCGCTGTTCGACAGCCGACATGACTTCCCAGCCTCGCTTGGTGGCCAAGTGCCCGGGGTGTTCGGAGGCCGGAATCCACCACCACGGTATGGGTTGTCGGGCCATGGTGACCCACTTGCCGTCCGACTTCAGCGGCTCCTTATAAATACGCGTCTCTTGGATTTGCAGCTTGCCGGCCACGGGCGTCACCCAGAAATCGACCAGGTATTTTTTCTGTGCATCCTGCGAATCGTGAAATTTCACGTCCGGAAAAAAGCCGTAGCCATCGATGGTGCGCGTGAAATCGACATCGTCGTAACTCAATTTGAGGTGATCGCCATTGAGCGGATCGTCGAAGGGGAACAGCCCATTGTTTGCCTTGAGCTTGTCGGCGATGGACCCCTTGACCAGGTTTTCCGCATCGCTGCCGGTGAAGTCCTGCATGGCCTTCTCGGTATCCTCGACGCTGCCCGCGGCCATGAAGGCGCGGGCCCGCTGCAGATTTTCCGCCGGACTTGCCAAGAAGGTCTTCTTGGCCGCGTCATTGCTGAAGCAATAAGTCTTGCCGTCTTTGTCGGTCCATGTGATTTTGCAGTCGGTGGCCTGATGCTTGCCCTCGGCGAGCGCTTCGGCGCACTCACCGCCGAACTCGGTCTGCGCTGCCGCCGGTGAATCGGCGCAGTGCCCGGCGAACGGGATGAGCAGCAGCGCGGCGGCGGCACTCAACGAAAGCCCACGCAAGTCGAACTTTGCCATAGCACGTTTCCCCCAAAGTTCAGCTATGTATAAGCCGATTGGCCATGGAAGTCGATGCCCTAGGGGAGGCGCGGCACGCCGGGCACTCCACGGGGACACTCGAGTGCGGCCCGATCCCAATCGGCGCTGACGGCGGCCGCTTCGTACGTGCTTTGCAGGAACGCGAGCAACGCCGCGTCCGGATCCGCCGCGGTGCGCACCGCCTCGTAGGGCAGCAAGAACTCGCCGAGTTGTGCGCTGAAAAAAGCGCCGGCGGGCTGCACCGCAATCTCACCGAAGCGGGCCGAGCTCGGATAGGCGTACGAATAGAAGGCGGGGTAGTCGATGCCGTTGCCTCCGGGCCAGAACCCGGCGCTGCTCTCCTCGTGAGAATAGGCTTCCTGCATCACCGCCGCAGTCACTCCCGGCGCCGTGCCTGGATAGGTGGGGGCGCGGCGGCCGGAGAAGCGCGTGACGGTGATGTCGAAGCTCCCCCAGAAGAAGTGCACCGGGCTGCACTTGCCGAGGAAGCCGGTACGAAAACGCTTTAGCACACGGTCTGTCTGCAGCAGAACCTGCCAGAAGCGGTGCGCGTAATTCGGATCGTACGCCGCGTGGGTCCGGTCCTGGCTGAACGGAATGCAATTGGCGATCTCGCAGGGGTGTTCGTTGATGGCCACGGGAACGCCGAGATCGGCGAGGGCTGTCATGACCACCGCATAAAAATCCGCGACGCTTTGCGGCCGCAACGGCAGTCGCCGCGTATTGCCATCGCTCAGGGTGATGTCGAGCGTATGCTCGAGAAAATTGAATTCGATCTCGAAGCTGCGCGCGCCGTGCGGGATGGGCGAGGTGGTGAGGCCCTTGGTGGACACGTACAGCGCTACATGCCAGCTATGATTGAGCCAGGGCGTTTGCATGAGGCGCACCTTGCCGACGATCTGCGTCCACAACTGCAGGGTGGCGCGCGTGTCAGCCCACGCAGAGACGGGGAGCTCGGGCCATTGCGGGTTTTTTGGATTGACCATGGTTCTCCACGGGGGTTCGTGACCCGGCGATTCTGGTTGCAGCGCGACGGCATTGTCTTAACAATGGAGATTACCGCGTCCTCGGGAGTCCTGTCGTGCGTCGAGCCCATTACCTCACCGGGATTCTGCTGGCGATGACCGGTGCCGGCGCCGGCGCGGCCACCGTCACGAGCGAGCAGGCTCTGGCGATGGACCCGGCGGCGGCCGCGCGCTTCGCCGGTCTTGCCCTCAAGTGCTTGCACGCCGAGTATCCGAACCACATCAGTCATACGCTGGACAGCGACGCCGACGCGCTTGCGCCGCATGTGCTCTACCCCGCGTTTTACGGCTGCTTCGACTGGCACTCCGATGTACATGGGCACTGGCTTCTGGTCCGATTGCTGCGCGTACTTCCAGAGGCACCGTTTGCGAAGCAGGCACGGACGGAGCTTGCTCGCAGCCTCACGCCAGAGAATATAGGCGGGGAAGTCGCGTATCTTAAGCGCGCCGGCCGCGCCTCGTTCGAACGGCCGTATGGTCTCGCTTGGCTGTTGAAATTGTCGGCGGAACTGCGGCTTTGGAATGATGCGCAGGGACGCGAGTGGGCGGGCGCGTTGCGGCCGCTCGAGACCGAGGCCGCCGCGCGACTCAAGAGTTGGGTGCCGAAGCTGTATTATCCGATTCGAATCGGCGAACACGATCAGACCGCGTTCTCGTTCGGCTTGATCTGGGATTGGGCCGCAGTCGCCGGCGATGCCGGGATGCGTGATGTGCTGAAGGATGCGGCGCAGCGCTTTTACCTCAAGGACCGCCACTGTCCCCTCGACTACGAACCGTCGGGCGAGGATTTTCTGTCGCCCTGTCTTGCCGAGGCGGATTTCATGCGCAGGGTGCTGGATCGAGCCGAGTACAGCCGCTGGCTGTCGAGCTTTTTGCCGGGAATAACGCGAAAAGGCGGACCGTGGCTCGAGCCGGCCGTGGTCACCGATCGCGCCGACCCGAAGCTCGCGCACGTCGACGGACTCAATTTGAGCCGGGCGTGGATGCTCGAGGGCATCGCGCACGGACTGGCGCCGGGCGATCCGCGCGTCGAGATACTGCAGAGCTCCGCGGCCAAGCACCGGGAAGCTGCGCTCCCGGCCGTGACCGGCGAGCACTACGAGGGCGGCCATTGGCTGGGGACGTTCGCAGTGTATTTGACCAGCGGTGCCGGAATTCGCGATTAACGCAGGGGATAACCTACGCATGCAATCCTTGGATGACAAGCTCCAATGGTTGATCGACCGGGCGTCGATCAGCGATCTCTTATTCAGCTTCGCGCGGGCGCTCGACACCAAGGATTACGCCGCTTATGCCAATAACTACGCGGACGGCGGGTATGTCGAGTTGCCGGACCCCAAGGCGCCCGGCAGTACCTTCGTGCTGCGCAAGGAGCGGATGTTGGAACTGGTGCCGAAAACCTTGGGGCGATACAGCGCCACGCATCACATCAGCGCCAATCATCAGATCACACTCGACGGCGATGCGGCGAGTTCGCGCTCCTACCTGCAGGCGGTACACGTCAGCGGGCAACCGACGGATCATTGGTCGGCGGGCGGATGGTACGACTGCGACTACATTCGCACCCCGTCGGGGTGGAAATTCACGCGCGTTCGCCTGACGCCGGTGTGGGTCGCGGGGCAGGTCAAGGATATGAATCCGGGGGCTTGAGACATCGTAAGAACGTACGCTCGATACTCGATGATGCGTCCGCGACTCTGCTTCGCGTTTTGCTTCCTGTTCTCGTGTCTTCACGCGGCACCGCAAAGCCTCGCTGATGCAGAGGATTCGAGGCGCATCGACCAAATCCATTCCCTCGGTCTGGCCTCTCTCCCTGGAAAGATGCCGACGTTTTACAGTCCAGGAGCAAGCGCTCGTGCCGAGTATCTTCAAAGCTTGCTCGGCGGCGAAATCGCCTATTTCGCCAAGCTGTTTCACATCCACTTTGCACCGCTGAACATGGCGGTACTCGACGCCGCTCAGTGGCCCCTCGTTGCAGGCCAAGACCCGTATGGCATGCCCTCGGTAGGCGGATCCAAGCCGAGCGTCTTCGTAATGCCCGCAACCTGGGAGCAGGTGACTTGGATGCAGTTCCCAACGCGTGCGAAAGTCCCGGCCGCTCTCCTCAGGCGGGCTCTGGCCAGTGGAATAACGTGGGATCAGGTCAAGTTTGAAGGCTGCGACGGTATCGGCACTCATGAGATTGGTCATTCCATCATTCATGAACTAAGAATCGATCCACAAACGAGGTGGTTCAACGAATTTCTGGCCAGCTACGTCGGATATGCGTATCTCAAAGCGGCTCACCCGCGGGAAGCTCTGTCGAGCGAGATCTTTTGGACTCAAGAACTCGATAGTCCCCATCTCTTCACGAAACTCGAGAGTCATGGAGATTTACCGGACTCATGGTGTCGAATTTTTGCGCATGATTCGTGCGAGTTTTCCGAGGGGTCAGACGCTCGATAGCACGCAGGTGCTGGATAAGCTCGAGACGATCACGCCTGGTTGGAGACAATGGGCCGAGCGGGTGCAGACCGGCGATCTGCAGTCGATCGACCTCGCGCCCGTAAAATCGCGGCACAGCGGTGCTTTGACGCATTGAACTTGCGTTGCCGCGAGACCCTATGTAGACTTCCTACTATGGGTAAGAAAG
>CAYRAC010000057.1:0-12385 GCA_964422045.1 uncultured Steroidobacteraceae bacterium | reverse complement strand
TTCGCATCGAGGCAATTTCCCCGGTCGAGATCTGCGCCATCGCGCGCAGCAACCCGGCCTCGATCAAGCCATCGCAGAAGGCGCGCTCGGGTGCGCAGCAGCGGTGACGCCGAGTTGCGGTGAGCCGCTCGCGCACGGCGCGAGGCCGGCGCGGTGCGCGACCTTTCGATTCGCGCAAATGGCCTGAATATAAGGATGAAACATCAAGGCGAGCGATGTGCGCGCGTCGCTTCGCAACGCCAGGCATGGCACGTGACGAGCGCAGGGACAACCCGTGCCAGCTGACTCATTCGAGGCACACAAGGTGACGCATTCATCAGCACCGCCGGCGCGATGGATCCGCTGACATCGAAGACACGCGCTCGGCAAACCCATGGCGCTGCTCAGCGGCGCGACATGAGTGCGTGAACACGCACTCACCAAGCGAAGTTTGCGCCGACGGACGGCGCAGCGATGAGCGAACGCCATTCATCGCTCGGACGCGAACCTGCGCGGCGCTGCGAGCGCCGCGCGTTCATTGTCGCTCGACAGGTTCGATTGACGTTGCGCACGGTCGCGCAAACGGCATGCCGAGCACGCATCATGTAGTGCGAGACATCGCGAGAGAATTTCCGATTGCCGACGCGGCGCTGCGCTCGCGCTTGAGCGCCGCGATGTGGTTGTTGGACGCGCGTTCGATTAAAAATTATCGCGGCGCGCGCCACGGCCCGAGTGTCAGTGCCGCTCGAGCACTGTTGAGAATCAAGAAAACCGGGTAGTCTAGAGTGTCAGCGTTGTCATCCGGGCTTCTGGACATATTGGCGAGCGGCGTGGGAGGGATCATGACAATACGCGTTTTTTCGCTTGCTGCGCTCGCCCTGAGCGCTGCTGCTTGGCCGGCGCTGTCACGTGCCGCGGTGGCGACGGAATTGGCACCGACCGAGAATTTCGGCCCGTACAACGACCGGTTTCTCGAAGGCGGCGTGGGCGTGGTGCGGGCGTTGTCGGAGTCGGCGGAGCCGCTCGCGGCGGGCGCGCCATGGTCGATTTGCGGTTGGCTGCAAAGCGCGCGCGTGCAATCCGGCGCGACGATCGTCACTGCCATCGGTGATGTCTCGGGGAGTGAGTGGCGCGGCCTGCAAGTGCAGGACGGATCGCTGTCGTTGGTGCTCGGCGCGAGCACAGCGCGAAGCACAAGCGCGCTCCAGGCGGGCGAGTGGTACGCGGTGGCGGCGGTGTATGACGGCGCGGTGGCGCACCTGTATCTCAACGGCCGGGAGGTGGCCTCGCTGCCGACATCGACGTCGCGGGTTTCCCCGCGAATCGAGCTCGCCCCCGTGGCCTCTGGCCGCCCGCACTTCGGTGGATCATTGGCGCAGTGGACGCTTAAGCCGATGGCGCTTGACGCCGAGAGCGTGATGTCGCTCGCCAGGGCGCGCCCGGATTTCTCACTCCTGACATTCAATACCGTGGGTGCGGGTTGGCCATGGCAGGAACGTGCATGGCGCGGGCTCCAGGAGCCGCAAGATCCGTGGACCCTGCCGCGCGCGAAGGCAGCGCCGAGCGCCCCGACGGCGCAGCCAGAACCACCCGCGTCGACGGGCTTGGCATCGCGAGGCATGGGGATTTGGGCCCTCGATTCGTGGCGGCTCGCCGCGGCGCCGGGAGTCAAGGCCGCGGCGCAGAAACTCTCGGAGCCGGATTTCGAGGATTCGCATTGGTACGCGGCCGTGGTTCCCGGCACGGTGTTGACCACCTTGATCGCGCGCGGCGCGTACCCGGATCCGGACTATGGCCTGAACAATCTGGCGATCCCCGACTCGCTCAGCCGCCAGGACTACTGGTATCGAAGCACATTCTATGTGCCTGCCGATTTGCATGATCAGGATCTCACGCTCATCTTCAAGGGAATCAACTACGCCGCGGAGGTTTGGTTGAACGGTGAACGGTTGGGCGACATCCGGGGTGCGTTCGTCCGCGGCGTGTTCAATGTCACCGGCAAGGTGCACCCGGGCAGCACCAATGCGCTTGCGGTCCGCGTATCGCCGCCGCCTCACCCCGGCATTCCCCACGAACAGTCGATCGCCGCCGGGCCCGGAAACAACGGCGGCAATCTGGCGATCGACGGCCCAACCTTCATAGCCGCCGAGGGCTGGGATTGGATTCCGGGAATTCGCGACCGCAACACCGGCATTTGGCAGGAGGTCGATCTTAAGGCGACCGGCAAGTTGCGCTTGCTGGATCCGCATGTCATCACGCGCTTGCCGTTGCCGCGTATCGACAGCGCCGATGTATCGCTCAACGTGGCCGTCGAGAATCGCGCTGCATCCAAGGTCGCAGCCACGCTGGTCGCGAGCTTCGATGCCATCCAGGTGCGCAAAGAAGTCATCCTCGAACCCGGGGTCACTCAGGTCTTGTTCGAGCCCCGGGAGTTTCCGCAGCTGCATCTTTTGTCGCCGCGGCTGTGGTGGCCGAACGGCTACGGAGCGGCAAACCTATATCATTTGAACCTCGAAGTGCTTGCCGCCGGTGCCCGTTCCGATGCAACGACACTGAATTTCGGCGTGCGCGAATTGACGTACGAATTGTCGCTGTTCGACGCCGCGGGCCGGCTGCGGCGCGTCGAAGTCGATCCGAGCGAAGGTAGCGCCTTGGGCCAGCGCTTGGTGGACGTACGACACGAAGCGATCAAGCGCACGCCGCAGGGTTGGGCCGCATCACTGACGCCGGCGGGCGAGAATTCGCGCGCCGTGCGGCCGATTGCCACCGAATCGTTGACGCCGTATCTCGCCATTCGCGTCAACGGCGTGCCGATTGCGGCACGCGGCGGCAGTTGGGGAATGGACGATGCACTCAAGCGAATTTCGAGGTCGCGACTCGAGCCCTACTTTCGTCTGCATCGCGACGCGCATCTGAACATCATTCGCAATTGGCTCGGACAAAATACCGAGGAGGTGTTCTACGATCTCGCGGACGAATACGGCCTATTGGTGCTGAACGACTTCTGGGTTTCGACCCAGGATTTTCAAGTCGAGCCGCAGGATCCGGCGTTGTTTCTTGCCAACGCGCGCGATGTGATCAGCCGCTACCGCAACCATCCGTCGATTGCAGTTTGGTTCGGGCGCAACGAAGGAGTGCCGCAGCCCATCCTCAATGAGGGGCTGGCGGACTTGACGGCGTCCCTCGACGGTACCCGTTACTACACCGGCAGTTCGAACTCCGTGAACTTACAGGGTAGCGGGCCTTACAACTATCGACCGCCGGAGGAGTATTTCACCGATCTAGCGCTCGGCTTCTCGGTTGAGGTGGGCACGCCGTCGCTAGCGACGCTCGAGTCGCTGCGGGCGTCGATACCGGAGCCCGATCGTTGGCCTTTGTCCGACACCTACGCGTATCACGATTGGCATTTCGGCGGCAACGGCGATGTGGCGACGTTCATGTCCGCGCTCGCGCAGCAGTACGGCGCCGGCACTAGCCTCGAGGATTTCGAGCGCAAGGCGCAGTTGCTGGATTATGTCTCGTACCGCGCGATCTTCGAGGGCTTTCAGGCCCATCTGTGGAGCCGCAACAGCGGGCGGCTGCTGTGGATGACGCATCCCTCGTGGCCGAGCAACACCTGGCAGATTTACAGTTCCGACTACGATACGGCGGCCGCCTACTACGCCGTCAAGAAGGCCTGCGAGCCGCTGCATGCGCAACTCAATCTGCCGGATTTCACACTCACGGTCGCAAATATTTCGCGCCAGCCGCAATCTCACCTGCGTCTCGTTACGCGCATCGTAAGCCTCGACAATCGGCTCCTTGCCGAGCGCGTCGATAAGCTCGGCGTAGCCGCGAACAGCATCGCCACGCTGCCGCCGCTCGATCTTCAGCCGCTGTTGGCACGGGCGCGCGTGGCGCTCGTGAAACTGACTTTGCAGGATTCCATGGGCACAACGCTGTCGGACAATCTTTATTGGCAGGCTTGGGATGCGGCGAGCCAGCGACTGCTGAGCGACCTGCGCCCGCAGACGATCAGCATGGCCGCGCAAGCGCGCAACGTAGAAGCTGCAAGCCGCGTCGAGGTGGTACTGAAGAATCAGGACCGTGCACCGGCGCTTGCGGCGAAGATCACCATGCTCGATGCGGCGGGTGAGCGCGTGCTGCCGGTCTATTACGATGACAATTACGTCTCGCTGCTGCCCGGCGAGTCGCGCCGCATCGAGATCGAGTGTCCGGCAGCTTCCAGGCGCTGCGAGCGCGTCGCACTGCGCGGCTGGAACATCGCGCCCGTTGAAATCCGCGTCAGGCCACCGCGTCCTTAGATGTCGTCCAGCCGAGCCGCTGCCACTCGGCCGCGGTCTGCAAGAAGGCGGCATCGAGCGAATTTAACGCCGCCACTGCCTGCGCGCTGCCGGCCACCCGCTCGAGATCGGCAGCACAGGCCGACACGGCAGTCGCTGCAGCGGTCGCGGCCGAGCCTTTGAGACCATGCGCGAGCTTGCGTACCAAGTCGGGGTCCGCGCCGCCGTGCACGCAGGCGCTGAGCTGCGTGATCGTGTCACTGGTCGAGCTGATGAACATATTGATCAATTCGCGCGCAAACTTTCGGTCTTGGTCGGTTCGCACAAGCAGCGCCGCTTCGTCGAACAGCACGACTGCGCCCGTATTTGCCGCGCGCCTTTCGGCGCGCGGCAGCACCTTGCTCAGCGCCTGCTGCAGGTGCATCGGATTGATCGGTTTCGTCAGGTAATCGTTCATGCCCGCCTGCATGCATTTGGCGCGGTCTGTCGCCAAGGCGTGCGCGGTCAATGCGATCACCGGAACGTTTGGATTCCTGACCGCTCCGTCCGCACTGCGCAAGCGCTGCGTGGCTTCATAACCATCCATTAGCGGCATTTGGCAATCCATGACCACGGCATCAAAATCTGCATCGCGAAGCGCCTGCAGCGCCTCAATGCCGTTGGCAGCGACTTGCACCTCCACGCCGAGCCGTTGCAGCAGCCGCGTGGCGAGTTTTTGATTCACTGGATTGTCCTCCGCCAGCAGGATGCGCGTTCCGGAGAACGGCAACGCGCCGGGCGCCGCGTCGGTTGCCGGTACAGTGGGCCCGCTTGCCCGGGTGAGTTCGGCCAGCGCACGGACCAGTACCGCGGACTTCGCGGGCTTGGTCACCACCCGGTCGACCAAGCGTAGATCGGACTCGGAAAGCGATGTCGACATGGAACTCAGAAGAATCAACGATGCCGGGGGTGCGGCGGAGGCGCGTATCGCTGCTGCAAACTCGAGCCCGCTGCGATCGTCCAGGTCGTGGTCGATTATGATGGCGACGGGCGGGCGATCGGCTCTGAGCATGGCGTGGTACTGCGCCATGCCTTCGTCGGCCGTCGCGGCGAAGGTGAGATTGCAGCCCTCCGGGGTCAGTTGACGGTCGAGAGTTCGCCTGCTGCCGCGATGGCCGACGACGATCAGGACTCGCAGTCCTACCAGCTGATTGTCCACTTTGCTGGCGAGAGAGGCCTCGCTCTGCTGCAGGCACACGGCAAAACGAAACATCGAGCCTTGCCCGACGGTGCTGTCGACCTCGATACTGCCGCCCATCGCTTCCGCAAGGCGCTTGGATATGGAAAGCCCGAGACCGGTGCCGCCAAAGCGCCGCGTCGTCGAGCTGTCCGCTTGAATGAAGGGCGCGAACAGGGTGTTGATTCTATCGGCGGGTATGCCGATGCCGGTGTCGCGCACTTCGAATATGAGTCTTGTCTTGTCGCCGGCGCCGGCGCTGCTCAAAGCCAGGCTCACCTCCCCGCAACCGGTGAACTTGACGGCGTTGCTCAGTAGATTCAACAGCACCTGGCGCAATCGCAGCGGGTCGCCGCGGAAAATACGCGGTGTGTCAGGCTCGATATCCACGATCAGCTCCAAGCCCTTCTCCGCCGCGCGCAACGCGATCGCGTCGATGGTATCCTCGAGGACATTCTGAATATCGAAGTCGAGCGACTCGAGTTCCAGGCGACCGGCCTCGATTTTAGAAAAGTCGAGGATGTCGTTGATCAAAGCCAGCAGGGACTCACCGCTCGAGCGCACGATCTCGGCATATTCGCGCTGCTGAGCGCCGAGCGTGGTCTCGAGCAGCAGACCAGTCATTCCGATGACACCGTTGAGCGGGGTGCGGATCTCGTGGCTCATATTGGCCAGGAAGTCGCTCTTGGCGCGATTCGCGGCCTCGGCCGCTTCCTTGGCGATACGCAAAGTTTCCTCGGCCTGGCGACTCTCGGTGACGTCTTGAAACGCACCGGCGATCCGCACGCACTTACCGTCGCGCATCTGCGGCTCGCCGATCGTACGTACCCAGCGATGCCGCCCGGTGGCAGTGATGAACGGCAGCACCAGATCGTACGACTTGGCCTCCTCAAATGCCGCCGTGAGGGCGGCCGCAATCGTTTCGCGCGCTCCCGGCGGATAGAAATTCAACGCCGATTCCAACTTCGGCATTTCCCCGACCGGCAGATCGTGGATCCGATAGACCATGTCGGACCAAAGCGGGCCAGGTGCGCCACGCTCCAGTTCCCAGCCGCCGATTTCTCCCATGCGGCTGGTCGTCGTCAGGCGAGCCTCCTGCTGCGCCAAGCGACTTTCGGCGATTTTCCGCTGCGTGATATCAACGATCAGGGCATAGAATCCCATGACCTGGTCGCCGACCCAGTGCGGCAGAAACTCGCTTTGCGAATGCCGCACGGTGCCGTCGGCATCGACGTCGGTTTGATCGAATAGCTGGCGCTCGCCCTTGAGGGCGGCATCGATTCGTGCGCGCAGGCCGGCATCCACCTGATGATCGGCAATGTTCCCGTGGCCGAACACTTCGTCGAGCGACATGCCGACCAGCTGCTCCGGCGTGAGCCCGAGGCGCTCCAAATGAGTCTTGTTGGCGAAGCGGCAAATGCCATCCCGGTCCCAGTACGCGACCATCGCCGGAATGTTGTCGGCAATTTGCCGTAGACGCTCTTCGCTCGCTTGCGCCTTGGCCGCTTGCAATTGCAGTTCGCTGTTTACTTCTTTCAGGCGTTGCGCCTGTGCGGCAACCTGCGATTGCAAATGGGCATCGAAGATCGTGGTGATCAGAGTGATCGCGAGCAGCGCGACGGTGATCAGGCCGATGATCATCGCCAGCCACTGGTTGTCGATCGGCAGGCCGCCAAAGCAATAGGCGCCGCGGCTGAATCGAGAAGCGGCCATGCCGGTATAGTGCATGCCGCTGATCGCGGCGCCCATGATGAGCGCAGCAGCCAGCCGGCCGATGATCATGCGGATCGAATCGCCGCTACGTAAATTGAAGGCGAGCCACAGAGCGGCAAACGAGGCGACGATTGCGATGCCGATGGAGACTGCGACGAGCAGCGGATCGTAGCTGATCATCGGCACAATTTGAATTGCGCTCATCCCGGAGTAGTGCATGGCGCTGATACCCATGCCCATGAGGACGGCGCCCAGCCCCAGGCGTCGCCATCCCAAGAGCCGGCCGCCCGCGATCCACAACGCACCGCCCGAGGTCATGACGGCGACTGTCAAGGAGAGCAGCGTTGTCGCGATGTTGTAGCGCAGAGCGATCGGCAGCGTGAAGGCCATCATGCCGATAAAATGCATCGACCAAATACCGACGCCCATGGTGACGGCGCCGCCGATCAGCCAGAATCGCACCTGTAGGGAGTTGGCAGCCGCCACGCGTGCGGCGAGCGACAGCGCTGTATACGACACCAACACCGCGACGATCACGGATAGCGCAACCAGGGAGGGATTGTATGTGGCTTGCATTGTGGCGTTGCGACGCGGGCACCCCGCGGTGTCTTATCGGCCGAAACGGGGCAGAATTGAGCCGAAAGCTTGGGTTTTGCCGCTTTTTTTTCGCGATAATTGCGCGCCGGCGGCGATTATTTGGAGGGCACAAAGTTGGATGTGACGCAGTACAACATCGATTTGCGCAGTGACACGGTGACCCGTCCGACGACGGGCATGAGAGCGGCGATGGCGGCCGCCGAAGTGGGCGACGACGTCTACGGCGACGACCCTACCGTGAACCGCCTGCAAGCGACGATGGCCGAGCGCTTTGGCTTCGAGAATGCGCTTTTTTTCGCGAGCGGCACGCAAAGCAATTTGGCTGCGTTGATGTCGCATTGCGGCCGCGGCGATGAATACCTGGTCGGTCAGGAGGCACATACCTACAGTTACGAGGGTGGCGGAGCCGCGGTGCTCGGCAGCATTCAGCCGCAACCGCTGCAAAATGAACCGGACGGCGCAATTCTCATCGAGAGGATTGCCAGTGCCATTAAGCCTCGCGACATCCATTTCGCGCCGACCCGGGTTTTGGCGCTCGAGAATACGATTGGCGGCCGGGTCCTGTCGCAGGCATACCAGACAGAGGTCACGCAGTTTGCCCACTCACGGGGGCTGATCACTCATTTGGACGGCGCGCGAGTCTTCAACGCCATCGTCAAGCTCAACATCGTCGAGCGCGACGCCGCCGCGGGCTTCGATTCAGTATCCGTCTGCCTGTCGAAGGGACTCGGTGCACCCGCCGGGTCAGTATTGTTGGGTGCCGACGATTTCATTGCGCAAGCGCGCCGCTGGCGCAAGGTTCTCGGCGGCGGTATGCGTCAGGCGGGTGTGTTGGCCGCGGCCGGGCTGTATGCCTTGGAGCACCACGTGGCACTCCTCGAGCAAGATCACGACAACGCCACTTTTCTAGCACACGGGTTGCGCGCACTTGGATTGAACGTGGAGCCCCCGCAAACCAACATTCTCTATGTCGAGATTCCGGTGGAGCATACGGCGCGCCTGAAGAACCATCTCGCGCAGCGCGGTATCCTGGCAACCGTCGGCCCGCGAACGCGGCTGGTGACGCATCTGGATTTGCCGCGCGCCAAGATAGAGGCTGTCCTGCAAGCATTTCGCGCTTATCCCGACTGGGGCTAGGGCGCTGCGCGAACTTGTCCTGGCCCACATAGAGGGCCGGCAATGGGTATTTTCGGCGAACCGCGAGTGAACGTTTTATTGCTCAACATGGCCCTCGATCGCGCACAATAGCGGTGCGATGCCGACCCCAAGCGAATTACGCCCGAATCCCGATTTGCTGCTTGCCAAGGTTACGCGTCAAGAAGCCGAAGCGCGGCGCGGTAAACTGCGGATCTTCTTCGGTTCCTCGGCCGGCGTGGGCAAAACCTATGCCATGCTGGTGGCAGCCCGTAAACTCAAGGCCGAGGGGCGCGACGTCGTCATCGGCATCGTGGAAACTCACGGCCGCTCCGAGACGGCGGCGCTGCTCGGTGACTTGGAGGTCCTACCGCCGAGGCCAATGTCGTACCGCGGCAAGGACCTCAGCGAATTCGATCTTGACGGCGCGCTGCTGCGCCATCCTTCCTTGATCTTGCTCGATGAGCTCGCGCACTCGAATGTTCAGGGCGCGCGTCATCCCAAGCGTTGGCAGGACGCCGAGGAACTTCTGGCGGCGGGGATCGATGTATTCACCACGCTGAATGTCCAACACTTGGAGAGCCTCAACGACGTCGTCGGCGGCATCACCAATGTTCGTGTCTGGGAGACGGTGCCGGATACGGTGTTCGACGACGCCGACGAGGTCGTGCTGGTCGACATTCCGGCGGAAGAACTTCTGGAACGGCTGAAGGCCGGCAAGGTGTATCTGCCGCAGCAGGCGGAACGCGCCGCGAATAATTTCTTCCGCAAGGGCAATCTGATGGCCCTGCGGGAACTGGCGCTACGGCGCACGGCCGATCGCATCGAGGGCGATGTGCAGGCGTATCGGGCCGACAAGTCGATCGACTCGGTATGGAAGACCGCGAACGCGCTCCTGACGTGCGTCGGTCCGGACGCCGGCGCGGAACGGGTGGTGCGCGCCGCGGCGCGGCTCGCAGGGCAGTTGAACGCCGAGTGGCACGCCGTGTACGTGGAAACGCCGGGATTACAGCGACTGCCGGCGGCACGGCGCGAACGGATTCTCGGCACGCTCAACCTGGCGCAGGAGTTGGGTGCCACCACCGCCGTGATCGCCGATGCCGACGTGGCGAGGAGCGTCATCGCCTATGCGCGCAGGCACAACTTGTCGAAGCTCGTGATAGGCCGGGATCCGCGGCGGCGGCTGTGGCCCTGGCAGCGCTCGAGCGGCCAGAAGCTCGCGATGCTCGCGCCCGATATCGATCTTGTCGAGATCGGCCGAACCGACGGCAACATGCCAAACGGCGTTGCCAAGACTTGGCCGCCGATGCCGGCCTCGGAGGCGGGCGATCGGCTGAAATTCAAGCAGCTGCGCTACCTGTGGGCGTCGCTCGCCTGCATGGCCGTGACGCTGTTGTCGATTCCGTTGGCAGCGCGTTTCGATCGCTCCAACATCGTTGCGATTTATATCTTGACCGTGGTGTTGGTCGCCGTGCGCTTCGGCCGGGGCGCCGCCGCGCTGACCGCGGTGCTGAGTGTCTGTTCGTTCGATTTTTTCTTCGTGCCGCCGCGATTCTCGTTCGCGGTGAGCGACGTGCAATACGTGCTGACGTTCTTCATCATGCTGGCGGTGGGCTTGATCACCGGGCAATTGACCGCAGGTTTGCGCTTTCAGGCGCGCGTAGCCGGGCATCGCGAGGAGCGCGCCGGTTCTCTGTACGAGATTGCCCGCGATCTATCCGGCGCCGTGCAAATCGATCAGGTCGTACAGATCAGCGACGAATCGATCGAGCGCACGTTTCGCGCCAGTGCGGCCTTGCTGCTGCCGAGCGCAGCCGGTGCTTTGGCCATGGCCTCGGCGCGCAAGGATACCGAGCTCGCCGTCGACATCGGCATCGCCCAATGGGCCTTCGACAAGGGCCAGCCGGCCGGCTACGGTACCGACACATTGCCGGGGAGCGAAGTGCTATACATTCCACTGCGCGCACCGACGCGCGCACGCGGCGTGCTGGCTGTCAAGGCGCGCAATCGCCGCTTGCTGCGCATCCCCGAGCAGCGACAATTGCTCGATACATTCGCTGCGCTGATCGCGATCGCGCTCGAGCGCGTGCATTACGTTGAGGTCGCGCAAGACGCCGTGGTGAGAATGGAATCGGAACGCCTGCGAAATTCATTGCTCGCCGCCCTGTCGCACGATTTGCGAACGCCGTTGACGGTTCTGGTCGGACTGGCAGAGTCCTTGACCCTGACCAAGCCGGCGTTGTCGGAGGCGCAGTTGGAAAGCGCGGTGGCCATACAGGATGAGGCGCGCCGTATGAGCACCCTGGTCAGCAACCTGCTCGACATGGCGCGCATCGAAAGCGGCGAGGTCAAGCTCAATTTGCAATGGCAGCCATTGGAAGAGGTGGTTGGTTCGGCGCTGAATGCGACCCGGGGGATGTTGAAGCAGCATCTGGTCGAGGTAAACATACCGCGGGACCTGCCGCTGGTGCGCATCGACGCCCTGCTGATCGAGCGAGTCTTGGTCAATTTATTGGAGAACGCCTCGAAATACACGCCGCCCGGCAGCAAGATGGTGTTGGCCGCCGAAGTCATCGCGGATCGACTCAGCGTGTCGGTGTCGGACGATGGTCCGGGCCTTGCCGTCGGACGAGAAGAGGCCGTGTTCCAGAAATTCACGCGCGGCGAGCGCGAGTCGGCGACTCCCGGGGTAGGTCTTGGTTTGGCGATATGCCGGGCGATCATCGAATCCCATCACGGAACAATCATCGCGACGCATCGACCGGGCGGCGGCGCGAGGTTCACCTTCACGCTCCCCTTGGGTCAGCCACCGGCAGCTGCGGATGAAACGGAGGTGGTCGGTGGCTGAGCCGTTGCCCGTCGCCATCCTGGTGGAAGATGAGCGCCAAATCCGGCGTTTCGTGCGCACCGCCCTCGAAGCCGAGGGTTGGAGCGTGTTCGAGACCGACACCCTGCGACAGGGGCTCAACGACGCAGGTACTCGTAAGCCCGACCTCATCATTTTGGATCTTGGCATGCCCGACGGCGACGGCATGGATTTCTTGCGTGACTTGCGCGGCTGGTCGAGCGTTCCCGTGATCGTGTTGTCCGCTCGTGTCGGCGAGCAAGACAAAATCGAGGCCTTGGATGCCGGAGCGGACGATTATCTGAGCAAACCCTTCGGCGTCGGCGAGTTGCTGGCGCGGGTGCGTGCCGCGTCGCGACGGCGCCGCGACGCCGGTGCCGGTTTAGGCTCGATCTTCGAGTTTGGCGATGTCAAAGTCGATTTGAGTTTACGCACGGTTCACAAGCGCGGGGCACCGATACACCTCACGCCGATCGAATATCGCCTGTTGACCCTGTTGATCGCGAATTCCGGCAAGGTACTCACGCATCGTCAAATCCTGCGCGAGGTCTGGGGACCATCGCACACCGATGACGGCCATTACGTGCGTGTGTACATGGGTCACTTGCGCCAGAAGCT
>CAYRAC010000056.1:0-12508 GCA_964422045.1 uncultured Steroidobacteraceae bacterium | reverse complement strand
TACAACGAAACCGAGTCGGCGACGGTACGCGAGGAGCTCGCGAAATATCGCTCATCGCGCCCATGTCCCGAATGCCTCGGGACGCGGCTCAACCGCGCGGCGCGCAACGTCTTCGTCGGCGGCCGGAGTGTTCCGGAAGTCTCGTCGCTGTCGGTCGATCGCGCGCTCGAGTTCTTCGGCCAGCTGAAGCTTGCGGGCTGGCGCGGCGAGATCGCCGTAAAAATCGTCAAGGAGATCGGCGACCGGCTGGGGTTTCTCGGCAATGTCGGACTCGGCTATCTGACCTTGAATCGCAGCGCCGATACCTTGTCCGGCGGCGAGGCGCAGCGCATTCGGCTGGCCAGTCAAATCGGTTCCGGTCTCGTCGGCGTGATGTACATTCTCGACGAGCCGTCGATCGGTCTGCATCAGCGCGACAACCAGCGGCTGCTCGACACGCTCGTGAATCTGCGCGATCTCGGCAACACCGTGATTGTGGTCGAACACGATGAAGATGCAATTCGCCAGGCCGATCATGTCGTCGACTTGGGTCCCGGCGCCGGCATCCACGGCGGCGCCATCGTCGCGCAAGGCACGGCCGCGGAGGTCGCCGCGCATCCCGATTCGATCACCGGGCAGTATTTGAGCGGCCGCCGCCGCATCGAAGTGCCGCCGCGGCGCCGCGCGCCGGATCCGTCGCGCATGCTGCGGGTACTGGGCGCGACGGCCAACAATTTAAAGAAGGTCACGGCGGAATTTCCGCTGGGCTTGCTGACCTGCGTCACCGGCGTCTCCGGTTCCGGCAAGTCGACCCTGGTCAACGACACGCTGTTTCGTGCGGTCGCGACGCAAATGAACCACGCCGCACCCGGCAGCGCGCATTTCGATCGCATCGAAGGGCTCGAACACATTGACCGGGTGATCGAAATCGACCAAAGTCCGATCGGCCGCACGCCGCGCTCGAATCCGGCCACCTACACGGGATTGTTCGCGCCGATCCGCGAGATCTTCGCCGCCGTCCCCGAATCCCGAGCGCGTGGCTACGAGGCGGGGCGATTCAGCTTCAACGTCAAGGGCGGCCGCTGCGAAGCCTGCCAGGGCGACGGCGTGATCAAGGTGGAGATGCATTTTCTCGCCGACGTGTATGTGCCTTGCGATGTGTGCCGGGGCAAGCGCTACAACCGTGAGACCTTGGAGATTCGCTTCAAGGGCAAGAATATCCAAGAGGTGCTCGAATTCACGGTGGAGGACGCGCTGCCGTTTTTTTCCGCCGTGCCGACGGTGCAGCCGAAGCTGCAAACCCTGCTCGACGTGGGTCTTTCCTACGTCAAATTGGGACAGAGCGCCACCACCCTCTCGGGTGGCGAAGCCCAACGAGTCAAGCTGGCCAAGGAGCTTTCCAAGCGGGCGACCGGGCGCACGCTGTACATCCTCGATGAACCGACGACCGGACTGCATTTCGCCGATATCGCCCAGCTCCTCGTGGTGCTGCAGCGTCTGCGCGACGAAGGCAACACCGTCATCGTCATCGAGCACAATCTGGACGTCATCAAAACGGCGGACTGGGTGGTGGACTTGGGACCCGAAGGCGGCGACGGCGGCGGCCGAATAGTGGCAGTGGGCACGCCGGAACAGATCGCCGCGAACAAGGTTTCGTACACCGGACGCTATTTGCGCTCCAAATTGACGGCGCCGCCGGTGCGAAAACGCGCTTGAACAGCCACGCATGAACAGCCGCGGGCGCCCCTGGTGGATGGCGCCGCGTTTCGCGCCGCTGCTCGGCGCCTCGATCGGTGCCGCGGGCGGCGCCATCTACTGGCTTGGTGCGCTGATCTGGCCGAGCAGCATCGCCGTCATTTTGTCCGTGTTTGCGACGACCCTCCTGTCCGCCGCGGCCGCCGGGGTGGGCGCGAGCGCGCAGGCCGCGAGTTCAGGCGTCGTCGGCGTTGTTTTTGCGATTCTCGTGAAGTACGACGCGCTGCTGGCGTTGTCATCCGCCAGCCTGCCCTTCGCAGTGCCTGCCAATGTAGCTCTCGGTTTCATCATGATTGCGGGTCACGCAGCCAGCCGCGCGCTGCTCGTGTCCGTTTCAAAACCGGTCTCGTACGCCGACCTCGGCATCGCGCTCGGCATGGGGTTCGCGCCCGCCGTGCTGATCGGCATACCGGGTCTCGCCGGAGTGGCCGCGGCCATCGCCGCGCGGCTGCTGTTGATCGGCTATCTCAAGCGCCGGCGTCAGGGCGCCGCAGACTTCGACCTGACCCTGCGGCTCACCGAAGCGTGCTTCTATCTCGGCGCGCTCGCCACCTGGGCCTACGTGTAGTCGCTTGGGAGGCGCACCGGTCGGCCGGTGCGCCTCGCTCCCGCATCGAGTTCTTAGAACCCGGTTATTTTGTTATCGACCTTGCCGCTGAACAGAAACGGCAACACTTGGATCTGCTCCTTGCGAACCGCCTCGAGTTCGTTGGGGTCGATGCCGAGGGCCTTGACGATCGTGGCAGCGACCTGCTGATTGCTCGTCGCACTTTTGACGACGGCATGTTGCATACCGTCGAGCGAGACCAACAGCGCGGTATGCACATCGTCCTCGTTGAAACCGCCGTGCTCCGACAATTTCGAGCCGCCGGTGAAGATCACGCCGGTGTTGACCTTGAGGATGATATCGGGCGTGCGCGGATCGGCGCCGGGGTTGTTGAATTTATTGCGCAGCGACTGGCCCGCAAAAATCTCCTGGATGCCGAGCGCCTGTTGATTCGCGGGCGTACTGAGGTTGGCAACCACCCCCGGTGCCAACGACGGATCGGTGAGCCAGATGAGCGAACCGTCGTCGGAGATGTCGAATGCGTCCGCGCTCCCGATGGTCGCCGTCGGTTGACCATCGGCGATGCCGCGGCGCTTGCTGACATCGATGGCCGATTGCCCGTGCTTGGCGCTGATGATGATCAATGTCGAGTCGTAGAGGCGTTGCGCTTTGAGCTCCTGCACGAAGCGGCCGATCGACCGATCGATGAATTCGAGCTCCCCGGCAAGTCCCTGCCCCGGCGTACCGAGCACATCCGTGTAGCCGCCCTTGAGTCCGCTCACGGGATCCTTTGCCAACTTCTCGCCGACGCTCACCGACTGGAAGTTGGTGCCGAACAACGTGGGCACTCCCACCTTCGCGCTGCGATCGTGATTGTAGCCGTCGATCTCATTGATCACCGCTTGCACGTGCAATTGGTCGTAGCACTGAATGTCATCGAAGCTGTTGGTCCAGCCATCGTCGGGCGTCGGATCCGCAAAGGGGACCGGCGAGCAACCCGAGAATTGCGGCAGAGCCACCGGCACCGAATTGATCTCCGGGCCCCAGAAATCATCCACACCCTTGCCGCTCGGTCCGTTGGTCCATTCGTAAGACGGGTGTTTGTCGGTCCACGCGGTTCGGCCGCCCGCTGCCTTCACCACTTCGAAAATCGTATTAACCCGCAGGTACTGATGCGGCAGAATGGTCTTGCAGCCGTTGTTCGGGTCGCGAACCAAGTACTTCGGATTGAGTCCGCCGCCGCCGTCGAGCTTCGTCAGATCGATGTCGACCGCCTCGTCCCAGGCGACGTTGGTACCGACCGTTCCGGGACAGTTGCCGCCGGGATTTCCGAGGCCGTCGGTCATCAGCGGCGGGGACAGCGCCCGATTGTACGTGTCGTCGTACCACAAGCCGGTGGTGACCGGCGATCCGCCGGTGACCAGCGAGGCGAGTCCGGGAAACGAGTCCGAAGGCGACGAGGTGGCATTATTCGTATACGTCACGCCATGGCGGCTCAATTGAGCCAAATTGGAGTCCGGATGCGACGCCACGTAATTGGACAAGTCGAGCGCGTGCAGACCGTCCACGCTGACCAATAGCACGTGCTTGATGTCGCTGGATCCCAACAGTCCCCCGTCCGATGCAGCGTGCGCGGGCAACCCTAATGCCACACAGACAGCACACGCGGCGCTCAATAGATTGCGCTTCATGATGACTCCTTTTGTTAGATGGACGCCGCTGTGCGAGCCCCTTGGCTGCGCGGCGTGCACAGCACATTACGGTCTTTGTGTTACAAAGCCGCGAAAGCGGGCGCGCGCAGGCGGCATGCGCCGGACGGCGGCGACCTCTCCCGAATGCGAGTCGTCTATAATGAGCGCTGCCGTCGATGCGGCGACCTTTGCCCCGCAAGCATAAAAGAACGCCGGGAGACCTTAGGCATTGCAGCAAATTCTCGTCTACTCCGATTCGCTCTCCTGGGGCATCATCCCGACCACGCGCCGGCGCCAGCCGTTCGCGGGCCGCTGGCCGGGGGTGCTGGAAATAGCGCTGACGCAACAGCGCTATTCGGTGCGGGTCATCGAGGACTGTTTGAACGGCCGCCGGACCGTCTGGGAAGATCCCTTCAAGCAGGGGCGTAACGGCCTGCAAGGTCTCGCGCAGCGCATCGAGGTCAATTCCCCGCTGGCGTTGGTGATGCTGATGCTCGGCACCAACGACTTTCAGTCGATGCATCCGCATACCGCATGGCATGCCGCGCAAGGTGTGGCCACGCTGGTGGCCGCCATTCGCCAGGCGCCCATTGAACCGGACATGCCGGTCCCGGCCATCCTCATCATCGCGCCGCCGCCCTTCAACGAGCCGCGTGGGCCGATCGCGGCCAAGTTCACCGGCGCGCCCGCCAAGGCGGTGGGGCTGGCCGACGCCTACCGCACCGTGGCCGGCGAGTTGCACTGTCATTTCTTCGATGCCGGGACTGTCACGAGCGCCAGCGCGCAGGATGGCATCCATCTCGACGCCGACCAGCACCAGACCTTGGGGCAAGCGCTCGCGCGTTGCGTCGCCGGCTTGCCGGGCGTGTTGACGCCCGAGACATGATGCGCCGCGCCGCATCGGTGTTCGCGGGAGCCTCCTTGCCCCTTCTCACGCGTCTCGGCCCTGAGCTCGCTCACGACGTGGGACTGGCGGGACTGCGCCTATTGCGGCCCCTCTGGACGGCACCGAGATTTCCGGACGTGCTGACGGTGGAATGCCTGGGATTGAGGTTTGCGCACCCGCTCGGTCTCGCGGCCGGCTTCGATAAGAACGGCGATTGCTTGGACTCCCTGGGCGCCATGGGTTTCAGCCATGTTGAACTCGGAACAGTGACGCCGCGGCCGCAGCCGGGCAATCCCAAGCCGCGGATGTTCAGGATCCCCGAGGCCAACGCGCTCATCAACCGCATGGGATTCAACAACAAAGGGGTCGACCATCTGGTCAAGCGAGTCTTTCGCAGCAGCTACCGCGGGATTCGCGGCATCAGCATCGGCAAGAACTTCGATACGCCGCTCGACCATGCGCAGAATGACTACGTCACTTGTCTGCGCAAGGTCTATGCCCTCGCCGACTATATCGCGGTGAATATCTCCTCGCCGAACACCGCGCGGCTGCGCGAACTGCAAACCCACGACGGCCTCGAAAGAATCCTGAGCGCCTTGTTCGAAGAGCGCCGAGTGCAGCAGGTGCGCTACGGTAAGCGCGTGCCGTTGCTGGTCAAAGTCGCGCCGGACTTGAGCGAGGAGGAGATTTACGCGCTGGCGCGCGACTTGCGCGCGCTCGAGGTCGACGGTGTGATCGCGACCAATACTTCGACCGACCACAGTGCCGTCGGCGACGCATCGGCCGCCGGCCAATTGGGCGGCTTGAGCGGTGCGCCGCTGCACCGCTTGAGTGTGCGCGTCATCAGCCAGTTGCGCGCCGAATTGGGCGATGGCTTCCCGCTCATCGGTGTCGGCGGTATCTTGTCCGCCGAGGATGCCCGCGCGACGCTGCGCGCTGGCGCGAATCTGCTGCAAATCTACACGGGCTTTGCTTACCGAGGGCCGGCGCTGGTGGAAGAAATCGTCAACTCGTTGCCGCTATGATCGAGGCGGCGAGCATCGAGAACTTTCAACGCGACGGCGCGATTTGCATCCGGCAGCTGTTTCGGCCGCAGGAGATCAGCGTGCTGCGGTCGGGAATCGACGAGAACCTGGCGCATTTGAGCCCGCGCGCCAAGGTCGCCAGCGGCGCGGATGATCCCGGACGTTTCGTCGAGGACTTCTGCAATTGGCAGGACAACGGGCACTACCGTCGCTTCATCTTCGACTCGGCATTGGCTGAAACCGCAGGCCGCCTGATGAAGAGCACCACCGCCCGGCTCTACCACGATCACATGCTGACGAAGGAGCCCGGCACCCGGCAGCCGACGCCGTGGCATCAAGATCAGCCCTACTACAATATCGAAGGCCGCCAAAATGTCAGCTTTTGGATACCGGTCGATCCCGTCAGCCGCGAATCGACGCTCGAGTTCGTGGCCGGGTCGCACTTGGGACCCTGGCTGATGCCGCGCTCCTTCATGGACGCACAAGCGAAGTGGTTTCCCGAGGGCAGTCTGGCCGATCTGCCGAATATCGATGCCGCCCGCGACGCATTTCCGATTCTCGGCTGGGCGCTGGAGCCGGGGGATGCCGTCTGTTTTCACATGCTCACGTTGCACGCAGCCCGCGGCGTCAGCGGCAGCGATCGCCGCCGCGTTTTTTCGGTGCGATTCTTGGGCGATGACGTCAGGCACGCGCCGCGCCGCTGGCGCACCTCGCCGGAATTTCCGGGTTTGCGCGAAGCACTGCCCGCCGGCGCGCCGATGATCCACCCGCTGTTCCCGGAACTGTGGCGGGCATGATCGGCGGCTGCGCCTCAGCGGCGCAAAACCGCCGTGAGCGAGACTTCGGGAACGCTGGCCAATGCCTTCGACAGCGGACAGTCCTGCTTCGCAGCGGCGGCCAGTTTCTGAAACGTTGCCTCATCGATGCCGGGTACCGTCGCCTCCAGGCGCAGGGCGATGCGATCGATCAAAAACCCATTGCCCTTCATCACCAATCGCACCGCTGCCTGTGTGTCGACGGCGGCGGTTGCGTATCCCGCCGCATCGCAGGCAAACGAGAATGCCATCGTGAAGCACGCGGCATGGGCCGCCGCCAGCAACTCCTCGGGATTGGTGCCGCGGCGGTCGTCCTCGAAGCGGCTGCCGTAACCATAGGGATAGGACTTCAACGCATCGGTCTGAGTGCTGATTTTGCCGACGCCCTTTTTGCCCTGCCCCTCCCAATGTACGCTCGCGGTCTTGGCAGCCATCGCAGGCTCCTTGGTTTCAGTAATGCGGTAACGGAATGAATTCGGTTTCGCCGGGCACGGCGGGAAACTCTTGCCGCTCCCAGCGCTCTTTGGCGCGCTCGATGCGCTCCTGCGAGGAAGCTACAAAATTCCACCAGATGTAGCGCGGCGTCGGAAACTTCTCGCCGCCCAACAGCATGGCGCGGCCGGCGCCCGGCGCACGCAGCGCCGGAGTCGTGCCCGGTTCGAGCACGGCAAGCTGGCCCGGCGTCAACAAATGATCGTCGATGGCGAGTTCCCCCTGAATCACGTACACCGCACGTTCGGTCTGATCCGCGGCTACCTCGAGGCCGGCGCCGGGCGAAAACTGCGCATGAACATACAGCGTCGGCCACAGGGTTACGACCGGGGATTGAAGTCCGAACGCCTCGCCGGCGACGACGGTCAAATCGACCCCGTCGGCGACGCGCCGCGGCAGACTCGCCGCGGGGTAATGCACGAAGGTCGGTCGCCCATCCTCCTGCCCATCGGGCAACGCCACCCAGCTTTGAATGCCGTGGACATCTTCACCGCTCGCGCGCGCCGCGCGCGGCGTGCGTTCAGAGTGCGCGATGCCGTGGCCGGCGGACATCCAATTCACATCACCGGGTCGGATTTCGCGCACGGAACCCAGGCTGTCGCGGTGCTCGAGCGAGCCCGCAAACAGGTAGGTGACCGTCGCCAGCGCGATGTGCGGGTGCGGGCGCACATCGATGCCGAAGCCCGGCGCGAAGCGCGTCGGGCCGAGATGATCGAAAAAAATGAACGGCCCGACCATCTGCCGCAGCGTCGCAGGCAGAACGCGCCGGACGGTGAACCCGCCGAGATCGCGCTGCCTCGATTCCAGCAATTGCAGGATGGCCATGGAGCCGAAGCATACTCCGGCCGGCGGCGGCCGCGCACCTTCCTGGCCCCACCCCTAACGATGGTATTCTGCGCGCATGGCCAAGAAAAAAAACGCCAAAGTGACCCGTGCCGACGCCGAGGGCGCGGTGCGCACGCTGCTGCGCTTTGCCGGCGACGATCCTTTGCGCGAGGGCTTGCGCGACACGCCGAAGCGGGTGGTGAACGCCTACAGCGATTGGTTCTCCGGCTATCGCATCGATCCGGGAGCGTATCTTCGCCGCACCTTCGAAGAGGTCGAGGGCTACGATGAGATGGTGGTGCTGCGCGATATCGGCTTTGAATCGTTCTGCGAGCACCACATGGCGCCCATTATCGGACGCGCACACGTCGGCTACCTGCCTACCGCGCGCGTCGTCGGCATCAGCAAACTTGCGCGAGTGGTCGATGGTTTCGCGCGTCGCTTCCAGGTCCAAGAGAAACTCACGTCGCAAATCGCCGGCTGCATCAACGATGTGCTCAAGCCGCGCGGCGTCGGGGTCGTAATCGACGCGGTCCATCAGTGCATGACGACGCGCGGCGTGCACAAACGCGGCGTCTCCATGATCACGAGTAAAATGCTGGGTACCTTCCGCGCCGATGCCAGCACGCGCGCGGAGTTCCTGCGCTTCATCGATATCGAGGACCGCAGTCCCCGCTGATCGATCGGCGCTACGCGCGCCGGCCGCGAACCGGCATCAGGTCGACCGAGAAGCTGATCTTGTGCTTCTCGCCGGGCGCCAGCGCCCCGACGCCAACCACTTGGCGTTGCAACTTCTCACCGCGCTCGTTGGTGATCGAAATCACCACGCAGTACTCGCAACTCTCGTCGCGCTCGGCGTGGCGAATCAATCCGTCGATTCGCATCGCCGATACCGATTCCGCTTGCGGTTCGGAATTCGCGGCAGAATTGAACCGCAGGTGGTGTTGGCAACCCGGACATACGTTCGCGCTCTGCAGCACTACGGCTTTGCAGTGCGGACATACTCGCGTTGCCCCTAACGCGCCAGCCCGAGCGACGGCCATGGTTAGCTGCCGCTGCTCACCAGGCCCGGCTTGACCTTGACCTTCTCTTTCTCTTCCTCCCAGCCAAATTCGACATGTCCGCGCATGCGTGAACCGGCGGCCACCGTGATCGATCCCGCTTTGACGTCACCGACGATGACGCCGCCTTCGGTCACATCCACCCGCTTGGCGGATTCGATGTTGCCCTGCAGCTCGCCGCCGACGACCACGATTCCGGCCAGCACTTGGCCGGTCAGATGGGCACCCGGTTCGATGCTGAAATTGCCGTCGATGCGTACATCGCCCTTGAATCGGCCCGCCATGCGCACATTGCCGGAGCCTTCGATCTTGCCTTCGATGGTGAGGTTCGCGGCAATGACGGATTCCCCGCCCTCGGAGGAGGTTTTGGGGGTGGGGCGGCGTGCCGCCAAACTCTGCGTATCGACCGCGCTGCGCTCAGGCGCACGTTCCGGCGGCGCAGGCGACGCGGGAGCCGCAGAACCCGCGGGGGCAGGCGAGGTTTTTTCGTTCCAAAGGGCCATGTGTTAAATCTCCCAGTGAGCCATTGAGATGGTTGAGCAAAGCGTACACGCTACTGCCGGAAAATGTCATCGGACCACTGTCTTTTAATGGAGACGGTAGCCTTCCATGGGGCACCCATCCGCGGCTCCCCTACAGGGTCGCCACGGGCAAAAACCGGCAAATCGCATACTTTTCGTACAGCCTGCAGGATACGCGCCGCCATTTATCGGACTAGCGACGAGTCCACAATAACCACATTATGTCCCCGCCGCGCGCGATCCTGCTGGACTTCCGCCGGATCGCCCGCGGCCACGGCCTATGCCATGGCCTATACTGTGCCCGCACAAGAAGGGGGTGCCGGCTCTTGTTCCAGCAACTGACGCGTTTGAACCCGGATTCGATCCTGGCTTTGATGGCGAAATTCCGGGCAGATACCGCCCCGATCAAGGTCGATCTCGGCGTGGGCGTTTTCCGCGACCTGAGCGGCAACACACCGGTGCTTGCCTGCGTGCGGCGCGCCGAGCAGGCGGTACTCGCCGCACAGACCACCAAATCCTACGTGGCGGCCGCTGGTCGAGCGGAATTCAACGAGGCCGTCGAGGCCATGGTGTTGGGCGCCCATGGCGCCCGCCGCGCCGGTCGCACGCGTACTGTACAGACGCCCGGCGGTTGCGGCGCGCTGCGCGTCGGCGCCGAACTGATTCGCGCTGCGGCGCCGGCGACGATCGTGCATGTCGGTGATCCAACCTGGGGCAACCACATGCCCTTGTTGGGCAGCTCGGGCCTCACGCTCGAACGCTACCCGTACTACGATTCGCCTCGGCACGTTCTGCGCTTCGCCGAAATGCTCGAACGGCTCGAGCACGCGGCGGAGGGCGACGTCGTCCTGGTCCACGCCTGCTGTCACAATCCCACGGGAGCGGATCTCGATATTTCGCAATGGCGGCAATTGACGGAGCTGTTGGTGCGCCGCCGGCTCATTCCGTTTCTCGATCTCGCCTACCAGGGCTTCGGCGTCGATCTCGACACCGATGTCGGCGGCGTGCGTCTGGTCACCGAACAGGTCCCCGAAGCGCTGATCGCCGTTTCTTTTTCCAAGAATTTGGGTCTGTACCGCGAGCGGGTCGGTGCGCTCATTGCGATCGGCGAGAACGAGAATCGCGCGGACGCCGTCTTGAGCCATATGCTGCACATCGCGCGCAGCATCTATTCGATGCCGCCGGACCACGGTGCCGCGATCGCCGCGCATATCTTTGCCGACGCCGCCCTAAGGGCGCAATGGCTCGAGGAACTCGCCGCCATGCGCACCCGCATCACCGACATGCGTCAGCTGCTCGCGCAACATCTGCACAGGACCACGCGCGACGATTCCTATGATTTCATTCGCACGCAGCGCGGCATGTTTTCTCTGCTCGGGGTTTCGACCGACACGGTGCAGCGGCTGCGCGAAAAACATCACATTTACATGCTGCCGGACAGCCGCATGAATCTTGCAGGCATCACGCCCGACAATGCGAGTTACGTGGCGGAGTCGATCGCGGTTGAGCACCGCGCTTGACCGCGCTCAATTGCCGAGTGCCTGACTCAGCGCCGTGACCTCGGCCGCGGAGTCGCGCATCACGGCCTGGGTCTTCTCGGTATCGAGCCCCAGGCGTTTGGCGGCGCCGACGTCGTTCAGCGCCAGCTCGAGGCCGGCGATATCCGCGGCGTACGCTGCCATGATGATCGCGACGACGATGACGTCCGTCAAATCTGCCGGCCCTTCGCCCTCGCGGGTCACATCCGACTGATCGCCCACTGCCTGCGCCATGGCGTCGGAGAGATCCCAGTTTTCGAGAATGGCCTTGCCGATCGAGGCATGCCAGTCCTCGATGATTTCGTTGAGGGTCGCTTCGCTCGCGAACAATTCCGGATGATCGATGACTCGCGTCAATACGTACAGCTTGCCGATGGCATGCATCATGCCGGTCAGCAACGCCTCATCGGGATTGACTTGCGTGCAGTCGCGCGCCAGCACGTAGGCGAACGCCGCCACCATCGTACTGCGTTGCCAGAGCTCGGTGAGATGTCGCTCCAAGCCCGCGAGTTTGCTGCTCTTGCGCACCTGCGCCATGGAGAAGGAGATCGAGGCGCTGCGCACCATGTTGTAGCCGATGCGGTTGATCGCCGAACGCAGATCCGTCACCGCCCGCCCGCTGCGATTGAGCGAGGCGGAATTTGAAATGCGCAGCAGCCGCGCGGCCAGTGCCGGCTCCGATCCAACGACGCGCACGACTTGTTCCAAGGTCGATTTTGGATCCGACAGAATGCGCCTGACGCGCGCTGCGATTTCCGGAAAGGACGGCAGGTCCAGGTTGCCAGCCGACAACTCCGCAGCCATTGAGCGGACGAAATCGAATGCCACCGGGGAGGCTGCCCCAGAATCAGTATTATTGGTTAAATTTGCGCTCACTTACCAAAATGCCGCGGTCACGCCGGGTCTCCGGCTTGAGCCTCTGAAGATCGACCGGTCCACGAAATACTTGAGGGACTTTTGGCGCCGCCCGCACTAGCGCGTCGGCGAGGCCCGGCTGGTGAAACGCTGCTGTACCTCGCCGTGGCGCGAGCGCTCCGTATAGCTGCCCGCTGAATAAGCGGCCACCACGCGGCGCCAAAACGCCACCGCGCCGGGATTGCGCATATATTCGAGGATCAGCCAGCGGCCGGCGAAGCGGTCGAAAATCAAGGTGGCGGCATCGCGGCCCATCCCGACCCGACGATGTTGTTTACGCACGAAAAACTCCGACATTCGATAGTCGGCTTCCGGCTCGCCGGCGGCCGGGGGCATTCGCGGGCGCGTCACCAGGGCAAAGCCCACCGGATCGGGCCCTTTCGCGATGATCAGCGGATGCGAGTGGTCGTTGGAAAACCAATTGGCGAAGATCTCGTCTTCACGCGGATTGTCGGCGC
>CAYRAC010000055.1:0-12603 GCA_964422045.1 uncultured Steroidobacteraceae bacterium | reverse complement strand
CTATGGGAGCGCCGCAACTCGATCGCGCGTTCGCTGTCCGGAGGCATGAAGCGACGCTTGATGATTGCGCGGGCACTGATGCACGAGCCGAGATTGCTGATCCTCGACGAGCCTACTGCGGGCGTCGACATCGAAATCCGCCGCTCCATGTGGGAATTTCTGCGCAACATCAATGATGAGGGTACGACCATCATCCTCACCACGCATTATCTGGAAGAGGCGGAAAACCTGTGCCGCAATGTCGCGATCATCGAGGGCGGCAACATCATCGAGCGCGACAGCATGGCCAACGTGCTGCGTAAATTGCAGACCGAAGTGTTCGTTTTCAATTTGCGCGACGCGCGCACCACGCCGCCCGACCTGCCCGGATTTACCGTCGTGCTCGTCGATGAGCACACGCTGGAAATAGAAATGTCGAAGTCACAGAGTCTGAATGACATATTCGCGCAGCTATCCGCCCAAGGGATCACCGTCAACAGCATGCGCAACAAGGTGAACCGGCTCGAAGAGCTGTTCATCCGTCTGGTCGACGGCAGCGTCTCTGCGGGCCGCGCGAAAATCGCCGGCGCGCCGCCATGAACGCGCCTGCCTCGCGTGCGCGGACCGAGTGGATCGGTTTTAAGACCATCATCATCCGTGAGTTCAGCCGCATCGTGCGTATCTGGGGGCAGACGATCGTGCCGCCGGCGGTCACCGCGACGCTGTACTTCATCATTTTCGGCAGCTTGATCGGCCGCCGGGTGGGCCTCGTCGGCGGCTTCGACTACATGCAGTTCATCGCCCCCGGCCTCATCATGATGACCGTCATCACGAATTCCTACGGCAACGTCGTGTCCTCATTCTTCGGCGCGAAATTCGGCAAGCACCTGGAGGAATTGCTGGTGTCGCCGCTGCCCAACTGGTTGATCGTCGCGGGCTACATGGGCGGCGGCATCCTGCGCGGCGTGCTGGTGGGCTCGGTGGTCACCGTCGTCTCGCTGTTCTTTACTCGTCTCGCCCTGACGCACGTGTTTGCCGTCATCAGTGCCGTATTGCTCACCAGCATGGTGTTCGCGCTCGGCGGCTTCATCAACGCATTGTTCGCCAAGAACTTCGATCAGATTTCCTGGTTTCCGACTTTCGTGCTGACGCCGCTCACCTATCTCGGCGGCGTGTTCTATTCGATCACGATGTTGCCCCGCTGGGCGCACATCGTTTCGCATGCCAATCCCATTCTTTATATGGTGAGTGCATTTCGCTTCGGATTTCTCGGTACTTCGGACGTCGATCTGCGCTTGGCTTACGGCATCATGGTAACCGCGGCCGCCGGCATGTTCGCGTTGGCCGTGACGCTGTTGAACCGCGGGGCGGGCATACGCGACTGACGAAAATCAAGTCATGATCGCCGCGACACCTGCCTTGCGAACCAGGCGTCGTCGCGGCTCGATTCTCGGCGCTGCGAGCCTCGCGCTGTTCGCGCACGCCGCGGCGGCGACCTCCGGCGCCGCCGCGCCGACGGCGCCCGAAATGCAGGGATTCTCCAGTGCCGGCGCCGCCGAAGAGGCGCAACTCGAACAGCGTTTCGACTCCGGCCTGTCGGCCGCGGAATTGCGTTCGTGGATGCAGCAGATGTCCTCCGAGACGAACAATGTCGGCTCTGCGCATGACAAGTCGAACGCAGAATTCCAGCTGAAGATGTTTCGCGAATGGGGCTGGGACGCCGCCATCGAGACCTTTTCGGTTTTGTATCCGACGCCGCGCGAAGTGGCGGTCGAACTCGTCGCGCCGACGCACTTCAGGGCACGATTGACCGAACCGCCCGTGGCCGGGGACAGCTCCACCGCAAAGACCCGGGATGAGTTGCCGGCTTACAACGTTTACGGCGGCGATGGCGAGGTGACGGCCGAACTCGTGTACGCGAACCAAGGGATGCCGGACGACTACTTGGAACTCGAACGACAGGGCATCAGCGTCACGGGCCGCATCGTGCTCACTCGATATGGCGGCGGCTGGCGCGGGCTCAAGCCGAAGCTGGCGTACGAGCACGGCGCCATCGGCTGCCTGATCTATTCGGATCCACGCGACGACGGCTATGGCGCGGGCGACACCTATCCGAAGGGCGGTTACCGGCCGCGCGACGGGATTCAGCGCGGCTCGGTTCAGGACATGGTGCTGTACAGCGGCGACCCGTTGACTCCCGGCGTCGCTGCCACCGCCGACGCCCAACGAGTTTCAATTCAAGATGCGAAAACGATATTGAAAATTCCGGTGCTGCCGATTTCCTATGCGGCCGCCGCGCCGTTGCTCGCCGCGCTCGGCGGCCGTGTGGCGCCTGCCGGCTGGCGCGGCGGGTTGCCGCTCACATACCACATAGGCCCCGGTCCCGCGAAAGTTCACTTGAAGGTACGCTCGAACTGGGGCCAACAGACGATCTACGATGTGATTGCGACGCTGCGCGGCGCGCAGGAACCGGATCGGTGGATCGTGCGCGGCAACCACCACGACGCCTGGGTATTCGGCGCCATGGATCCTCTCGCCGGCCAGGTCGCATTGATGGCCGAGGCCCAGGCGATCGGCAAATTGGTGAAGAGCGGATGGCGGCCGCGCCGCACCCTGATCTACGCGAGCTGGGACGGCGAAGAGCCGGGTCTCCTCGGTTCGACCGAGTGGACTGAATTGCACGTCGCCGAACTCAAAGCCAAAGCGGTGTTGTATATCAATTCGGACACGAACGGCCGGGGCTATCTAGAGGTGGCGGGCGGCCACGCCTTGCAGCATTTTGCCAGCGAAGTGGCGCGCGATGTAGCGGACCCCGAAACCGGCGCGAGCGTTCTGGCGCGGGCGCTCGCCCGGGAGCACACCGTCAGTTACGAGTCGGGCGCTCGTGCGAACCCGAGCGGCGACCTACAACTCGGCGCGCTCGGCGCCGGCTCCGACTTCAGCCCCTTCCTCGAGCACCTGGGCGTCAGTTCCCTGAACGTAAGTTTCCAGGGCGAAACCGAATACGGTGTGTATCACTCGGCCTACGATACGTTCGAGCACTTTCGGCGTTTCGTCGATCCCACCTTCGAATACGGCGTGGCGCTCGCCAAGGTTGCGGGACGCATGACGCTGCGCGCGTCGCAGGCGCAATTATTGCCCGCGCGAGAAGGCGATTTTGCGGCCTCGATTGCCGCCTATGATGAGGAGCTGCACAAGCTGGCCGACGGCATGCGCGTGCGGACCGCCGAGTTATCGAAGCTGCTCGACGCCGGCGCCTACGCGTTGGCCGCGGACCCTGCGAAGCCGCGCGCCGCGCCGCCGCGCAACGCCGAGGTTCCCTATCTCAATTTCGCCGAGCTCGACAATGCCATCGCGAAGCTCGAGCAGAGCGCGCAGGCATTCGACCAAGAATACGCGCGCATCGAGGCCGGCGATGCTCAACAAGCCGCTGGCGAACGCGAGCAGCTGAACGCGATACTGACGCGACTCGAGCAGTCCTTGACCGATTCAAAGGGCTTGCCGGGCCGCGCATGGTATCAGCACATGGTCTATGCGCCGGGAGCGCATACCGGGTACGCGGTAAAGACACTGCCCGGAATTCGTGAGGCCATCGAAGAGCGCCGCTGGGAGGAGGCCGACCAATACATAGGGGTGGTCGCGCGCGCGCTCAACGCCTACAGTGCGCAATTGGATAGTGCGGGTTCCTTTCGGCGGCCTTAGTCGTGTATCGTGCCCGACCTATGTCTGGAAAATATAAAGGAGACGAACTATGACCGAAGAAAAGCAGCAGAAATTCACCGCCAAAGTACGCCGCGGGTTGGTTTGGGTGCACACGGTTGCGGCCGCCGAACTCGCCAAGAAGAAGGCGGAAGCGACCGGCGTCAGAATCGAGGGGTTCACTGCCAGCGAGCTTGCCGACGTCGAATCCGCACTGACTTGGATTGCGCAGAATAAAGAGTCGCATAGCGCCGAACCGGCCGCCTGAGTATTGCGCGGATTCGCGGCGGCGCGATCACCGCCGCCGCGATTGTCCGCGATGTGCGACATCGCCCGAAGCCGCTCCATCCGGTATTGATAGGACTGCGATACACTAGCGGAATGGCCCGAAAACGCGCACTCGTCGTCGACGATTCCAAGTCAGCTCGCGTCATCTTGAGCCGCATGCTCGAGAAGTACGACCTCGAAGTCGACATGGCTGAATCCGCCGAGCAGGCGATCGAGTATTTGAAGAGTAATCGCCCCGACGCCATCTTCATGGACCATCTCATGCCGGGGATGGATGGCTTGCAAGCAGTGCAGGCGATCAAAAGCAACCCGAATACCGCCATGATCCCGATCATGATGTACACCTCGCAGGAGGGCGAACTGTACGTGGGGCAGGCGCGGGCGCTGGGCGCGCTGGGCGTGCTGCCGAAGCAGGTGCGCCCGGTCGATGTGTCGAAAGTATTGTACGAATTACATTTGTTACCGGAGCGTCGCGACATGACGGAAGCGGCGCTGACGCCGGTGGAACTGGAGAATGGCACGCCGGTCGCCCGCAAATCCGCGGCCGGCCGGGAAACGGCCGGCGGCGACTGGGGCCGTCGCTTGGAAGCGGTGCTGAAGGATCAGGCGCTCGATGCGCGCCGCTTCATCGTCGCGAGTCTCGACAGCTTTGCCTCGCGGATCGTCAACGATGTACGCGGTTCCTTGCCGTCCACGGGACCCTTGGAGCTCCCGCCGCCGCCTCTCGTGCAGCCGTCCCGTCCCGGCACCGCCGGCATTGCGGCGGCGTGTCTGATTGCCATCGGCTTCGCGGCCTGTTGGCTGGTCGCGCGCGACGAGTTGGCGAAATCGCGCGCGCAGGTCGCCGGCTTGACGTCGGCCAATGCCGAATTGCAGCGTGCGCGCCTCGAGCTTGCCGCGACCGTGAAAGACCTCACCGCCGCACTCGCGGCCGGTACCACCGGCGGCAGCGCGCCGTCACCCACCAATGCGGCACGAGTGGAACCGGTTCCGTACGGGGAAATTCCCTTCGATCGCGGCCGCCTCGACGCGTTGCGCGAGCTTCTGACCAAACTCGAAGCGCAGGGATTTCACGGCGTGGTGAAAATCACCAGCCTGTCGGGATTGTTTTGTCTCACCGGCAACGCGACCGATGGCTATGCGCAGGCGAACTCAACCACCTTGGCCAGCAAGTGCGATCTGGTGGGCAACCCGTTCGAAGATTCGTTATCGGGCCAGCAGCGCCAATCGTTGGCGTTTGCGAATTTGATCGCCAGTGTGCGCCAACGCACCGGCGGCGCGATCACCGTGGAAATCGAAAACGCGGGCAGCGCGCGCCCCAGTACTCCCTATCCGGCGCGCATCGAGGCGCTGACCGCCGGCGAGTGGAATCGCGCGGCCGCCGCGAATAATCGCGTGGAATTCTCCGCCGAATCCGCCGCGGAGCAGTGACCTAAAAGGCAACTCTGACGAAGAATTCCGGGCCTTTCGAGTTGAAATCGAAATACCCTGAATCGCGGGTTTGGCGCGAGTCAAGGGTCGCTTTCGCCGCGGTGTAACCCAACGCGAACGAGATGTTGGCGCGCAACCGGTAGACCACGTCCGCTTCGTAGAATCCGAGCGAGCCGTCAAGGTGGTCGACGGCTATCTTGAAATACTGTGCGCGGGCATCGACGTAGAACCGCTTGCTCAAGACGTAGGTCGAGTCGAGGCCGATGGTTGGGAACGGACCCGCCTGGTCTTCCTCTTGATCGACGTGTCGAGTTTGCGTCGACACGCGCGCCCGGGCCGAGATGTCGGTGTCATTGATTCCGATGGTTGCGGCGAGTTCGAATTTCTCGCGATGGATGAATGAATATTCGTAGGTGATGCCGAGCGTGCGCATGCTCAGATTGGTTTCCACGGGATCGGCGGGCAGCAACAGCACGTCGCGAAAGATGATCGGCGAAGTGAGCGTGGTATCGCCGGTTCTATCCAACGTAAAATAATCGAAGCGCAGTCGATGCCGCTCGCCGACGCGCACCATGGCCTGAAATTTGGGTTCGAAGTCGGAGCTGTCCAGGCCGAGATCGTTCTCCGCGGAGAGCGGCGTACCGGTGACGCCCTGGCTGCTGTCCAACCGAAGGTCGGTCGTCGATGACAGGTGCATCGCGCCCAACGACAGCCGCACGCGCTCCTCGGTTGGGCTCAAGTAGTCGTCGGCGTGCGCAAGGTTCGCGAGCAACGCGAACGTCACCACGGCCAGGCCGTTCTTGATCATGTCGGTCTCCTCAGAATCGATTGGTCCGTTGCGGCTCGCCTGCGACGAATCTGCGCTAGGATGCGGGAATACACTGGAACAAACCACTTTTGCGTCTCTGTCGCCATTCGCGAACAGCCCGAATTTCAGTCATTCCCTGCCGTGGCGCTTTTCTTCGAACTGCAGGATCGGCGCTCCCGATGTGACTACAATATCGCCATCGACGATGGCGCCTTTCGCGATCGCAATGGTTCGCGCGCTGACCTTGCCGCGAATCACGGCGGTATACCCGATTTCGAGTTTGTCCTTGACCGTGAGACCTCCGGTGATTTTGCCGGCGACGATCGCCTGCTCTGCTTGTATGAACCCGTGCCAGCTTCCCGAGGCGGACAGATTGAGCCCGCCCTTGAGCTCGCCGTCGCCGTGCACCACTCCGGCCACGACGAAGTGTCCGCTGCCGCGAATATTGCCGACGATCACCGAGTCGGCGCCGATGAAAGTGGGTGTCGCCGAGCTGCCCTCGAAGAAGCGTCGTTTTGGTTCGCTCATGGGGCCTATTATCCTATCCGCAGCATCCCGTGATGTGACGAGCTTGGCGTCGCCGCGACATCGCGAATCGAAGTAGAATGCAGCCTCACGCGAATTCCGAGTGTAAACATGGTTATGAACAAAGCGCTTTTGGGGATTTGTCTTGCGGTCGTGGTCGGCCTTGCTGGTTGCAGCCGCCAACAAAGCGATTGGGAAAAGACTCGGGCCGCGAACACGACCGATTCCTACGAGCAGTTTTTGAAGAAGTACCCGAACGGTGAATTCGCCGCGCAGGCGCACGCTCGGGCCAAAGAGCTCTATGAAGAACGCGATTGGCAAAAAGCGCGTGATACCGATACGCAAGACGCCTATCAAGCATTCCTCAAGCAATATCCCGAGGGTAAGTGGACCGAGGAGGCGCGCATCCGGGTCGAGAATTTCAACCTGGCCCAGGCGCCGTCGAACGCCACTCCCGCCGCAGACTCCGCGAATAACGCCGCAAGTCCGGCGGCCGGCAGCGCGGGGTCGGCCGCGACTGCGCAGCCGCCGGCTCCAGCACCCGCGCTGACCGCGAAGCCTGCGGCTGCGGCGCAGCTTTACGGCATCCAGCTCGGGGCATTCAAGTCGGGCGCCGATGCGGCGAACCGGCGTTGGGCGCACTTGAACACGGCGTATCCGACGCTCTTGGCCGGGCTTTCGCCGATCGTGACGCCCAAGAAAGGGGCGTCGGGGACCCTATATCGCCTCCAAGCAACCGGTCTGACCGACCAGCATGCGCGCGCGATTTGTCGATCCTTGAAGGCTCATTCGCAGCCCTGTGTGGTCATCCATCCGGCGCATGCGTAGCGCGTCACCTTTGGACAATGCTTGTCGGTCGACGAGACCTCGTGGACAACAGCTAATTGAATTTATTCAAGTTTTAACCCTGCGACGGCCCGCTGTCGTCGGGACGTGCAGGACGTCTCGTAACTCATCAGCCTAGGGGGCTGCGTGGCCCGCCACGGCGGGCGCAGGCAGCGCATCGCGAAGCCCCGCCTGGTCGAGCACGAAGGCGTACTCCATCGCGATCTCGCGGTAACGTTGAAAGCGGCCCGCCTTACCGCCGTGACCCGCCTCCATGTCGACATGCAACAGCACGACATTGGCATCGGTCTTCAGCGCGCGCAGCTTGGCAATCCACTTGGCCGGCTCGTAGTACTGCACCTGGCTGTCCCAAAGCCCCGTCGTGACGAACAGGGCGGGATAGCTCTGCGCTCGAACATTGTCATAGGGCGAATAGGACAGCATGACGTCATAGTCGGCGCGCTCGTGGGGGTCGCCCCACTCATCGTATTCATTCGTGGTCAGCGGAATGCTGTCGTCCAACATGGTGGTGAGCACGTCGACGAACGGAACTTGCGCGACGATGCCGCGGTAATCGTCCGGACTCAAGTTGGCCACGGCGCCCATCAAGAGGCCGCCGGCGCTGCCGCCCATGGCAAACACCTGGTCTCTTGCCGCGTAACCCTGCGCGACCAAGTGGCGCGTCACGTCGATGAAATCCGTGAACGAATTCATCTTGTGCAACTTGCGTCCCGCATCGTACCAGGCGCGGCCCATTTCCTGACCGCCGCGCACGTGGGCGATCGCATATACGAAACCGCGGTCGAGCAAACTGAGGCGCGCCGCTGAAAAACTCGGTTCGGTGGCATGCCCGTAGGCGCCGTAGCCATACTGCAGCAACGGTGCGCGACCGCCGCGCACGAAGCCCTCGCGGTACACCAACGAGACGGGTATCCGTGCGCCGTCGCGCGCCGTCGCCCACAAGAATTCGGTTCGATAATTCGCGGGTTCGAAGCTGCCGATGACCGCATCTCGCTTCAGCAGAGTCTTCTCTCCTGTGCGCACGTTGTAGTCGTAGACGCTCGCCGGCGTCGTGAGGGAGGTGTACACGTAGCGCACGAGATCGGTGTCGATCTCAGGATTGATCGACAGCGATGTCGCGTAGGCGGCCTCGTCGCTCGCGATAAAAAATTCCCCGCCCCCCGGCAGCGACGCATTGCCGGGCCACGGGATGACGCTGATCTTGGCCAAACCGCCGCTACGCACCGCCACGGCGAGAAAATTATTGAAGACGTCGAAGTCTTCGATGAACGTATCCTCGCGATGTGCGACCACAACTTGCCATTGCTCGCGGCGACTCCCCGGGCCGACGGCTGCGCGCATCAAACGGAAATTGCGTGCCTGCCAATTGGTGCGGACGATGAAGGCATCGCCCAAATGTTCCAACTGGTACTCATGATCGCGCTCGTGCGGCAGGAAGGTCGTGAACGCGAGCGTGCCATCGTCGGCATCGGCGTATTGCCATTCCGAGGACACCGTGCTTTCCATGTGGATGAAGATGAAACGCTCGGATTTCGACTTCGATACGCCGGTATAGAAACTCTTGTCCGTTTGTGCGAATGCCAACAGGTCGGTTCGCGGGTCCGTTCCCAAGGTGTGCTTTTTTACATAAAGACCGAGCAGCGTCGCGGGATCCTTTTCGACGTACAGGATGGTGCGATTGTCGTTGGCCCAGGCGAGGTCGGGCTCGATATCGGGAATCGCAGTGCCGAGGATTTCACCGCTACCCAAATTCTTGAAGCGCAAGCTGAATTGGCGCCGGCCGACCGTGTCCTCGCAAAACGCCAGCCACGAGGAGTCCGGCGAGACTTCGAGTGCGCCGATTCGATAGTAATCGTGACCCCTGGCGAGTTCGTTGACGTCCAACATGACCTCTTCCGGCGCCTGCAGCGACTCCCTGCGCCGCGCGAAAATAGGGTGCTCTTTGCCGGGCTCGAATCGCGTGTAATACCAGTAGCCGTGCCTGCGATACGGCACGCTGCTATCGTCCTGCTTCAGGCGCGCGACGATTTCCTCGTACAAGGCGTTCTCGAACGGCTTGCACGCGGCCATGCGGCGCTCGCGATAGGCGTTCTCGGCCGCGAGGTAGGCGAGCACCTCCGGATTGGTGCGTTCATCGTCCCGCAACCAGTAATAGGGGTCCGTTCTGACGCCGAACGGCGAGCCGACGGCATGCGGCCGCATGGCCGCGATGGGTGGGGCGAAATCTTGATCGTTCATCGACATGAGTACCACTTGTCCACAGACTAGGCCGGAGTATAGTCAGAGCCATCGGGGGGGCGTATGCAGACCGTGGAACAGTTGCTTCAATTGAAAGGCACCGAGGTCTTCTCCGTCGCTCCGCAGGACTCGGTGTTGCACGCGATCGAGGTCATGGCGACCCGGCACGTGGGTGCACTGCTGGTGATGAATCAAGGCGCGCTCATCGGCATTATTTCCGAGCGCGACTACGCCCGCAAAGTCATCCTCAAAAACCGCTCCTCGCATGACACCCCGGTGAGCGACATCATGACCTCGCCCGCCATCAGCGTCACGCCGCAGGAGTCCGTGCACCGCTGCATGGAGATCATGACCCAGGGACGATTCCGGCATTTGCCGGTCACCTCGGGCGGGCGCGTCGTCGGAATGCTGTCGATCGGCGATCTGGTCAAAGCCGTCATCCAAGAACAGAGCCAGCATATCGAACAGCTGGAGCGCTACATCGCCGGCTAACCGCGGCGTCGCCGAATCCGCGATTGACGCTAATCGCGGGCTAGGTATCATGACTTGCATACTTAAGGCGCGCTTAGCGGCGTTTGCCCTTACCTGGCACTCGACCATCGGGTGTCTAGAACCGATTTAAGTTGTTGTTTTTCAAAGGTCCTACAGTGAACTGCAGGGCTTTGTGTTTGCATGGGCGCGCGCTATGGCGAGAAAGGACAATGCGGATCTTGAGACCGGCCCGGGCGGCGATGCGCGCGCGGGCAACTGGGGTCTGTTCCGTTCGGACTATGAAAAGGACTCCTGCGGCTTCGGTCTGATCGCCAGTCTCGATGACCAGGCGAGCCACTGGGTGGTACAGACTGCGATCAGCTCGCTGAATCGTTTGACCCATCGCGGTGCGATTGCCGCCGACGGCAAGACCGGAGATGGCTGCGGCCTTCTGATCAAGCAGCCCACCGCTTTCCTGCGTGCCGTGGCTCGGGAAGCCAAGCTGACACTGGCACCGCTATTTGCCGCGGGCTTGGTGTTCCTCAATCGCGATGCCGACCTCGCATCGCAGGCGCGGCGCGTGCTCACCGAAGAGCTGCAGCGCGAGAAACTCAAGCTTGCGGGTTTTCGCAGCTTGCCCGTGAATCCGCAGGCCTGCGGCTCCGAAGCGCTCAAAACCCTGCCGACCATCGAGCAGGTTTTCGTCAACGCCGGTGGTGACATCGACGAGGCCACCTTCAACCGCAGTTTGTATTTGGCACGGCGCCGCACCGAGAAGCGGCTCGAAGGCGGCGATGCGACGTTCTATATCCCGTCATTATCGGCCAGCACCATCGTCTACAAGGGCATGGTCATGCCGCAGTACCTGGTGCAGTTCTATCCCGACCTGAAGGATCCGCGGATGGAAGCCTCGGTGGTGGTTTTCCACCAGCGCTTCTCGACCAACACCCTGCCGCAGTGGCGCCTCGCTCATCCGTATCGTTACTTGGCTCACAATGGCGAAATCAACACCGTGCAAGGCAACCGCAGTTGGGCGGTGGCGCGCGGCCCCCTGTTTCGCTCACCGCTGCTGCCGGACTTGAGCGACATTCTGCCGGTGGTGTCCTTGAAGGGCTCCGATTCGCAGTCGCTCGACAACATGCTCGAGCTGCTGCTCGTCGGCGGTTTGGATCCGATGCACGCCATGCGCATGCTGGTGCCGCCGGCGTGGCAGTCGGTGGACATGATCGACCCCGACCTCAAAGCGTTCTACGAGTACTACTCGACGCACATGGAGCCCTGGGACGGGCCGGCGGGAATCGTACTCACCGACGGTCGTTACGCCTGCTGCACGCTCGATCGCAATGGTCTGCGCCCGGCGCGTTGGGTCATCACGAAAAATCGACATATCACCATCGCCTCGGAAGCCGGCGTCTGGGACTACCTGCCCGAAGATGTGGTCAAGAAGGGTAAGTTGGGCCCGGGCGAGATGCTGGCGCTCGATTTGCAAACCTCCGAGCTCATGGACACCAAGCGGGTCGATGATCTCTTGAAGAGCCGCCATCCCTACAAGGTGTGGCTCAAGAAGGGCGTGCGCTACCTGCAAACCGATCTGATCGACCCGCGCTTGGCCGCGGAACCGTTCGATCGCGACACCCTGGCGGTGTTCCAGAAGATGTACAACGTATCGGCCGAAGAACGCGACGAGATCATCCGCGTGCTCGCCGAAGACGAAAGCGAAGCGGTGGGTTCGATGGGCGATGACACCCCCATGCCGGTGCTGTCGAACAAGGTACGCTCGCTGTACGATTATTTCCGGCAACAGTTCGCGCAAGTCACCAATCCGCCGATCGACAGCCTGCGTGAAAGCATCGTCATGTCGCTGCAGACGCAGATCGGCCCCGAGTGCAACATCTTCGTGCCCGCGCAGCAGCACGCCGAGCAAATCGTGCTCTCCTCGCCGGTGTTGTCGCAGCGTAAATTGCGGCAGATCGTGGCGCTCGCCGATTCCGGCGTGCCGAACGAGTTCATCGACTTGCAAATCGACGCCGAGCTCGATCTGAAGACCGCGCTGTCGAGCATCTGCGATCAGGCGGAGGCGGCGGTGCGCAACGGCAAGATCGTGCTGCTGCTGTCGGATCGCTACCTCGTGAAGGGCAAGGTGCCGCTGCACGCGCTGCTCGCCACCGGCGCGGTGCACCATCGTTTGGTGAAGACCGGCCTGCGCTGCAAGTGCAATCTGTTGGTGGAGACCGGCACCGCGCGCGACGCGCATCACTTTGCGTGTTTGATCGGCTATGGCGCGACCGCCGTGTATCCGTATCTCGCCTACCAGACCT
>CAYRAC010000054.1:0-12666 GCA_964422045.1 uncultured Steroidobacteraceae bacterium | reverse complement strand
GGCTTCGCCGCAGGCGGCGGCGGCTTCGGCACCAGCAATTGCTCTAGAGGCCGGAAAATGGCATCGAATCGGTAGCTCGCGATTTCAAATGCCCGGCCGGCGGTTTTGGCGTTGAGCGCGCCATCTTTGGTCGTCTGCACTTGAATCCAATGCTTATCACCGCTCGTCGCCCCGCTCAGCGTCATCACGTTCCCGTCGGACATCGTCACCACGGCGACCGTGGCCTTGCTGAAGTCGATATCGCCCGAGCGAGCCACATCGTCGGCGGTGAGCCCGCCAAACGCGGTGGGCGAGGGCGCGAGCACAGCGGAATCGGCGGGCTTGCGCCCGGGCGGCGCGCCCTCGAGGACGAAATTGTCGCCGCCCGCGGCAGCGCCGTTGGGTGCGGGAGCCGGGCCGGCAGCGGGCGTAGCCCCGGCAGCGGGCGAAGTGCCCGACGCGGGCTTGACCGAGGGCGCGACAACGCGGTGAACGCCGTAGGCGGCTCCCGTCGGTGGCTTGATTTGAACGCTCTGGATGCCAGCGGCCGGGAGGTCGAGTAGCTGCGACACGATCCAAAATCGAGGCTCGGTTTCGAACGAAATGCTCGGTTCGACGCTGTAACTTCGGTTCTCGCCGACCCGCCGCGCGAAGTTGCCTGCGCCGACGGGCTTGCCGATGATCACGGCATGCTTCCCGTCCTGAGCGCTGATGCTGATTTCCGCGCCGCTCGCAGTGGCGGACGATGGATCATCGACGCCAATGACCGAGAAGTTCGCCGGATTGGAGGTCTTCTCCTCGACGATCTTGGCATCGCTCAAGGCGAGCAGTAACTTGCGCAGCTTCGGCACGTCGGCCGGATAATCACCGCGCTCCGCCACCGTCCAACGGCCTGCTCGGCTGTGCAGCGTCACGCTGGGAGTTGCGCTGCCACGACGCACGCTCAATTGCGTGACCGTATTGATCTCGCCCGCAAGCGCGGGCAGCAAGGCAACGCCGATCGTCTCGCGCTGCTGATTGCGTTGCGCGCTCAGGTACAAGGCGCCGCCGATGGCGATGAGCGCTGCGATGAGCAGCGTCAAGAATCGTTGCCGGCTCATGCGGCGCCCGCTGCGGTGGTTCGGCGCCGCCGCCGCAGAGACAGAATGATCACGCCCGCCACCGCCACGCACAACGGCACGATCGCGATGTTGATGACCTTGAGCCAGGAATTCAGCCGATTGATATCGACGTCGAGTCCACGCTGCGTCTCGCGCAGCTCCTTGCGCACGCGCGCTTTCTCGGCGACGAAGCGCTTCAGTTCCGCCTCTTGTTCGGGTGAGAGCACCAGCGATGATTGATCGTTGCGTTTACCCTGCAAATCGGTGAGCTTCGATTCGGTCTGCTGCAGCTCGGCCTGCAGCTCCAGCGCTTTGCCGCGTAAGCGGTCATCCGCCTGGCGCCGCAGCGCTTCGACGCGCTCGAACGGCCGCGAGAATGTCGCGCGCCCGCGCACGCTGATCAGAGCGCTGCTGCCGCTCAGGTTGTCGAGGATGTTCGCCACGAAATCGCCGTTGTTGGCAAATGGCTGCGCGACCCGTTGACCGAAGACCTCGCGTGTTTGCACCCACATATAATCCATCAACAGATCCGTATCGGCGATGATGACGATATTGGCAGGCGCAGTGGATTTGGTCAGGTGAGCCGCCGGCGGTCCCGCCGCAGCCTTCTGCTCGGGCGGCGGTCCCTGAGGAAACGCCGATTCGACCGGTCCGGTGATGCGCGCCGCCAGCGCGTAACGAATCCCGGTGGGTTTGAAGCCGTCGCGCAACGTGCTGGGATCGGTGAGGGCGTTGAATCGCTGCGCGGGAATCGGCGCCGCGCTCGCCGAGCTATGCAGCAGCGGCTCAAAAGTCGTCTTGGCGCCGGGGTGCTGCGCAAGCGAGCCGGCGGTCGCGAGATTGAGTTTGTCGAGCGATGCCGAAACGACATCCTTTTGATTCATGTCGTCGTGGCTGAGTCCCAAGATGCCGATATGCCGTACCGGCGCCGCTTGCATGCTGGTGCGCACTTCGAGCCCGCGCTCCAAGTCGCCGATGACCTTGGTCGCGTCATAGTCGACGCCCCAGGCAGCGAGCAGCGGCTGCAGGTCCGATGAGTGATTGGCGAGCATTCCGGCCATCGGATTGGACGGGTCCTGGCCGCTCGTGTCCGCACCCGCATTCGGATCGACGAACAACAATAACCGGCCGCCGCGCATGACGAATTGATCGATGGCGTACAGCGTTTTCGGCGCCAGCTGCTTCGGGTGGACGAGCATCAACACGTCGACTTCCTTGTCGATGTGATCGACGTCGGCGGTCAAGGTCCGGATCGTGAACAGCTCCTGCAGCTGGGTGAGTATCGGCCATGGGTCGCCCATTTGTCCGGTCATCGGATTGAACTGCCCTTGCAGCCCGAGCGAACTGATCAGGCCGATCACGGGCTTTTTGGGGGTGCCGAGTTCATTGATGAGCTTGGCCACGTCGTACTCCAGGAACTCTTCGCGATCGGCCTGGAAGCTCGGCAACGCCGCCCGCCCGTCCGTGGTATTGGTGCCCGCGAGTCCAAAATAAAGTGAATCCCCGCCGCCGGATTGCAAGGATTGCAGTCCGTATTCGGCGGCGCGGTCCTCGTCGTCGGAAAACGGCTGCGGATCGATGATGCGCAGGTGAATCTTGCCGTTGGCGCGCGCCGCCAGTTCTTCGAGAAACTCACGCACGCGGGTGGCGTACGGCATCAGCAGCGGCGCCTGTTTGGCGGCGGCTTCGCGCGAGAAGTAAAAATACAGGTTCACCGGTTCCTTGAGCTCGGCCAATACTTGCTGCGTGCCGGGACTCAAGGTGTAGAGCCTGTTTTGCGTCAAGTCGATGCGCATGCCGCGCAACCCCAGGTTCGACAGCATCACGACGCCCAAGAACAATACGGCGAGCGCGATCAGCCCGCCGACCCCAAATCCCCATCTCCGCCAGCGACTTTCGTTCACCTATTCCGCCTTCTTCATGTCGAGCACCAAGGCCGTCGCGGCCAACCAGAAGCCAATCAAGGCGGCGAAATACACCAGATCCCGCAGATCGATGACGCCCTTCGAGATGGCCTCGAAATGTGTGAAAAAGCTCAAGCTGGCGATCGCATCGACCACCGCCTGCGGCACGACGCCGCGCACGAAATCGAGCACCAACGGAAATCCCGCCAGCAAGAAAACGAAGCCGACCAACGCCGCCGTGATGAAGGCCACCACCTGGTTGCGCGTCGCCGCCGACAGGCACATGCCGATCGACAGGAAGCCGCCCGCCATCAGCAGGCTGCCGAGGTAGGCCGCGACGATCGCGCCGTTGTCCGGGGACCCGAGGTAGTTCACCGTGATCCAGATCGGAAAGGTGAGCGACAGCGCGATGCCGGCAAAGCACCAGGCGGCGAGAAATTTGCCGAGCACCGCCTGCCACAGGCTGAGCGGCAGCGTCATCAGCAGTTCGATGCTGCCGCTGTTGCGCTCCTCCGCCCAGAGGCGCATCGAAATGGCGGGAATCAACACCAAGTAGAGCCATGGATGCCAGCGAAAGAAGGACTGCAGATCGGCCTGGCCGCGCTCGAAGAAGCCGCCCACTTGGAAGGTGAACACGGCTGCCAGCACCAGGAAGATCACGATGAATACGTAGGCCAACGGAGTCGCGAAGTAGCTGCGCAGTTCGCGGCGAAACACCACCAGAACCTTGCTCATGCGGGGTCTCCATCGGCATCGGATACGTCGATGCGCGGCTGCTGTGTCAGCGAACGAAACACTTCATCGAGACGCCCCGGCTCGAGGTGCAGCTCGGGCACATCCCAGGCGTTTTTGTCGATGACCGCGCTCACCGCCGCCAAGGGATTCGCACCCGCCTTCGGCACCGCCGTGAGGCGCAATTCCCGGGCATCGGACTCCACCTCGGCAACTTCCGCCAGCAGCGCGATCTCGCGCCGCGCGGCCTCGAGCTGTTCGCGCTTTTCGAATCGCAGGCTGACGGCGTGGTGATATCGCGAGCGGGCTTCGAGCGCGGTCGGCGTCTCATCGGCGACGATGCGGCCGTCGGCGATGATGATGGCGCGCGTGCACACCTCGTGGACCTCTTCCAAGATATGAGTGGAAACGATCACCAACTTGTCCTTGCTGAGCTCGTTGATCAGACGCCGTACCTCATGCTTTTGATTCGGGTCGAGCCCGTCGGTCGGTTCGTCCAGGATCAAAACCTGCGGATCGTGGATCAATGCCTGAGCGAGGCCCACCCGGCGGCGAAAACCCTTGGACAGCGTTTCGACAACTTGCTCGATCACGCTCGCGAGGCCCAGCCGATCGACGACTACCGCGCGGCGCGTGCGCCTAAGTTCACCGCTCAGGCCGCGGATATCGGCGACGAAATCCAGAAATTCACTGACGGTCATTTCGCCGTAACTCGGCGCGCCCTCCGGGAGGTAGCCCATGCAGGACTTGGCCGCGACCGGGTTGCGTTCGATGTCGTGGCCACAGACCGAAACCTCGCCGGCGGACGGTGCAATGAATCCGGCGATCATGCGCATGGTGGTCGACTTGCCCGCGCCGTTGGCGCCCAGGAACCCCAAAACCTCTCCCGGCGCGACGCTGAACGTCAAGTCATCGACGGCCAGTTTGGCGCCGTAACGTTTGCTTAAGTTTTTCGTCGTTATCATGGGCGCCTTTGAGCATGCTTAAACGCAGGAGGTTCAAAAAATTTTCTACGCGATACCGAGAGCATTCTGCGAATTGTCAGGTGTTCCCTGCCAGCCGATCGATCGCCGCTTTATTTTCCTTGAGGATGCGCCGCACGTCAGGTAACGATGGGCGCCCTGCCATGCGCGCGATGAGCTCCGGCAATTCGTACCACTTGCGTCCCCATTGCACCAAGCGCGCCGCGTCGGCCATCACTTGTTCGCGTGCGGCATCCGATAGAGCGGCGACCGCCCTCGGCTGCGGCTTCAACGGCGCCGCCGGCTTTTTTGCCGCGGACTTTGCGGGTGCGGGCGCTTTACGTTCCGAGCGCGCAACCTGCGCCGTACCGGCGGGCGGCGGTCCGCGTTTAACGGCGGAGAATCTCGGCATCTCGCGCGTGCCGGTGGACGCATCCGCGGCCGGCACGCCATGCCCGGGCGGCTCTTCTGCGCTTGGCTGCGGCGTCGGTTCCGGCGCCAATGAGTGCTCGTTCTCGGCGCCGGCCAGCGGGATGAATCGCTCGATGTGTTCGACCCCCACCAGGTTCGCGAGGAAGCTCATCAACTCCAATGAATCCGAATACTTCTCATCTCCGGCCGCCATGCGTTCTTGAACTTGGGCGCGCAGTGCGCGGGTTTTTTGCATCGCCAGATCGATGATCCAGCGGCTCGGCCGTTGATGTTTCACCCAGCTCTGCATCTTCCAATAACTGTCGTCATCGAGGGTGGAGTACTTGAGGTGAAGCTCAAGGCTTTTGAGCCATTTTTCCAAGAGGTCCAGCAGTCGTTGATCGGCGGGTGTTGCCATGTCTTTGCAGCTCCAGGGACAGCACCCTAAACGAACCGCCGCCCGATGGCCAGCGCTAACTAGCGAGTGGAGGTGGGTTCGGCCGGCCGCGTCGCGCTTGCCGCCCGCAGTTCGTCGAAGGCCGCGGCTATTTGGCCGACATTCAGATTCAGTCGTGACTGCAGCAGCGCGAAGTCTTTGTGTTGTGCGCGAATTTGCTGCAGCACCGTCGCCAGTTCCGCACGGTCTGTCTCGTAGCGCACCGAATGATGGACATCGTCGGGATTGCAGTCGACGATCTGGTAGCCGGCGCCGCCCTCGAGCACGGTCGCTGCATAGCCCAACAGGTGGTATTCGGAGGCGCGCTTCTGCGCGAGGAAGCGCCGCACCCACGAGCGGTGGCGGCTATGGAACTCCGCAAATAGGCGCACCGCGGTCGATTTGCGAAACGTCGCCGGCGAGTAGATGTAATCATAGAGTTCGGTGATCCGCTCGAGCGGATTGCCCAATATTTCATGGGCAGCGATGTCGAAGTCCATGCATTCGGCGTCGCGGGCCCGCCGGCGGTAAAGCTTCAAGCGGTCACCCAGGTAGAAGTAATCCGCAGCGATGGGGCGGCAGATGAGCACGTCCGAGTCGCAGAACGCGACGGCCTCGTAGCTGCACTCGCGGAGCACGAACAGCTTCATCAGCTGCTGGGCGTGCCAACCCTTGATCAATCGACCGGGGACGCGGCGCATCGCGGTGAGCCATTTTGGACCGGATCTTCTGCGCCGGTACTCGATCGCTCGCGGCAGCACGTCGGCGCTCTTGATGATCTCAAGGTTGCTCTCGCCGGCGAAACGTTCGCGGAATTCGCCGAAATCTTCGCTGTTGACGATGGCGAGGTGCGGGAATGCCGGCGCGAATGCATTGATCGAGCGTCGCAGCAGCGTGAACTGCGCCGCGTCGCCGACGTACGTCGGCGTGACGATACAAATCGATGGCATCGGCAAGCCCCAAAAGTATAATATAAATAAGCCGAATTTAAGTATAGCGTAGGCGAAGTCCGCGCTCGACTCCTTGAGTGCCGCAAAGCGACTATTAGAGTGTTAAACATCAACGTCGTGGCATTTGAAAACGGAGTCGGAAATTTCCGCGATGTCGAGCTTGTGAGCGGTGCGCTGCGCGCGCTCGGTTGCGCCGTCACCGTCACCCAAGTGAGTGTCCAGGCGCGCCGCCGGCGCCGTTCTGCGGTCCTTCGCGGCATGGTTGCCGCGCGGGCGTGGGGCGAGAAGTCGCGGCTCATTCGGGCGCGCAAGAAGTTCGACCTCAACGTCATGATGGAGCACGTTTGGCCGGAGCATCTGCCCTCGGCGCAGCGCAACGTGGTGATACCGAATCCTGAATGGTTCGACCACGCGGACCAGCGACTGCTCAAACTCGTCGATCGCGTCTGGGCGAAGACCGGCCACTCCTACGACGCGTTCACGCGGCTCGGCTGCCGCGTGAGCATGACGGGATTCGACAGTGAGGACCGTTGCGACACGGCGGTGCCGCGCGACGCGGGTTTTTTTCATCTGGCGGGCAAGAGCCGCATGAAGGGTACGACGCAGCTCGTCGAGCTTTGGGCGAAGCACCCGGAATGGCCGACCCTCGACATCGTGCACAGCCGCAAGGCGGCGTTCAAGAGCATCGATGCGGCCAATATCCGCTATCAAACCCGCTACCTGGCGGATGCGGAGCTGCGCGCGCTGCAGAATCGTCACGTATTTCATCTGTGTCTGTCGCAGACCGAAGGCTGGGGGCACTACATCGGCGAGGCGCAAAGCGTCGGCGCATTGTTGCTCACCACCGATGCGCGGCCGATGAACGAGTTGGTGACCGTCGAGCGCGGTCTGCTGGTCGAGTCGATCGAGAGCGGCAAGCAGCATCTCGCAATGACCTACTCGTTCGCGCCAGCGGATCTGGAGCGTGCGGTCGCGGTGGCGCTCGGCATGAGCGAGCACGAACGCACGCGGCTCGGTAGCGCCGCGCGGGACTGGTTCTTGGAAAACAAACGCGGTTTTGGGCAGCGGTTGAATTCCGCGCTGGCAGAGTTGTAAGTTGCCAGGCACTCTCGTGGTTCGTCTGTGCAACTGGGTGGGCGAGGTTGTATTGTCCGTGCCGTCGCTGCGACGACTCGAGTCTGCGGGTTACGCCCTGCATCTGGTCGGCAAGCCGTGGGCGCCGCGCCTGCTCGCCGGCACCGGCTGGCCGGTAACCGTGCGCGCCTCGGGCCTGCTCGCCGCTGCGCGACAAATGCGCGCGCTCAAGGCGCAACTGGCGCCGCACGGCGCTGCGCCGGCACCGCAGGCGTTGCTGATGACGAAATCTCTGTCTTCCGCGCTCGAAACGCGGCTCGGCGGAGTGCCCCCCGCGGGCTACGCCTATGATGGCAGAAGCTGGTTGCTGAGCCGTGCGTTCCCGCTCCCAAAGTTCGAACACGCCGCGTTCGCCTATTGGCAGCTGGTCAGCGATTATCTGGGCGTGGCCGCGCCGTACCCGACGGAAGTCGGCCTGCACCCGAGCGAGACTCAAACGCGCGCCGCGCATGCACTGCTCGCCACGCATGCTTTGCAGCCCGGCGGCTATTGCATGTTGTGCCCGTTCTCGGGTGCCGACGATCGGCAAGGACGCAAGGTTTGGCCCGGATTTCGCGACCTCGCGCAGGAATTTCGGACGCGGGGAATTGCGCTCGTGGTTTGCCCGGGCGTGGGCGAGGAAGCCATGAGCGCGGCGCTTCCGGGCGTGATAACACTCGCGGGTCTCGACCTTGGCGTCTATGCGGCGCTGCTCGCCTCGGCGCGCACAGTGATCGCCAACGATACCGGCCCGGGGCACCTCGCCGCGGCCGTCGGTGCCCGGCTGATCAGCATTTTTGGTCCAAGCTCGAGTGCGCTGTGGGCGCCGCTCGGTGCAAATGTGGTACTCATGCACGATGCGATCTGGCCGTCGGTCGAACGCGTCGTCCAAGCGAGTCTCGAAACCTGCCCATGACCAACATCGACGATATGGCGGAATTTTGGCGCGATCGACGCGTGCTGCTCACCGGGCATACCGGCTTCAAGGGCGCCTGGATGAGCCTGTGGCTCGCGGAGTTGGGCGCCGAGGTCACCGGCTACGCCTTGCCTCCCGCCGGTGAACCGAATCTGTGGCGCTTGCTGGCTGCGGCCGACACCCCGGGGTCGCGTTCCGTGATCGCGGATATCCGCGACGCCGGGTTCGGCGATACGGTGGCACGGATCGATCCGCAAATCGTGATTCACATGGCAGCGCAGGCATTCGTCAGAGAGTCCTACCGCGATCCACTCGGCACCTACTCGACCAATGTGATGGGCACCGCGTCGCTGCTGCAGGCATGCCGCAAACTGCGCCGGCTCGAATGCGTGGTGGTCGTTACCAGCGACAAGGTCTACGAGAACCGCGGCGCCGCTCGCGCCTTCGACGAGGCCGACCGGCTGGGCGGCCACGATCCCTACAGCAATAGCAAAGCCTGTACGGAACTGGTGACCGCGAGTTTTCGCGACAGCTTCTTCGCCGACGGCGCGCCCATTGCGACGGCGCGCGCCGGCAACGTGATCGGCGGCGGAGACTGGTCGCAGGAGCGACTCATTCCCGACTGCGTCAGAGCGCTCGAATCCGGGGAGCCCGTGAGCCTGCGCTACCCCGATGCCGTGCGGCCTTGGCAGCATGTGCTCGAACCTCTCTCCGGCTATCTGAGCTTGGCGCAAGGCTTGGTGACGGCGCCGGAAAAAACGCCGCGTGCTGTCAATTTCGGCCCGGACCCGGCATCCTTCTGCACGGTACGTGCAGTGGTCGAGACGTTTGCGGCGCGTTTCGCAGGCTATCCGCGCTGGGTTCGCGATCCGGCGCCGCAGCCGCCGGAGGCCGAGGCTCTGACTCTTGCATCGACGCTGGCGGCGCAATCGCTCGGCTGGCGCCCGCGGCTCGACATCGGCGCGTCAGTGTCGTGGGCGGCGGATTGGTATTGGGCCCATTCAGCGGGGGAGAACATGCTGGCATTTTCCAAGGCGCAAATTGCACGATATCGCGAACTGATGAAGCGCTCGCCATGAAGTGCGTGATTCTCGCCGGCGGCAAGGGCACGCGCATTGCCGAGGAGTCGAGTACCCGGCCAAAGCCCATGCTGGAAATCGGTTCGCGGCCCATTTTGTGGCACATCATGAAACTGTACGCGTCATTCGGCGTCACGGAGTTCATCGTCTGCCTGGGCTACAAGGGCTACGTCATCAAGGAATACTTCGCGAACTATTTCCTGCATCAGGCCGATGTGACGTTCGACATGGCGGAGAACCGCGTCGACTATCACGACTGCCGCAGCGAACCGTGGAAGGTGACGCTGGTCGATACCGGCGAGGAGACCATGACCGGCGGACGACTCTTGCAAGTGGGCAAGTATCTTGCCGCGGACGAGCCGTTTTGCCTGACCTATGGAGACGGTCTCGCGAACATCGATATTCGCGCCGAGCTCGCATTCCACGCCGATCACGGCAGGAAGGCGACCGTGGCTTGCGTGCGTCCGCCGGCGCGGTTCGGCCGAATCGTCTCGCAAGGCGGCCGAGTGGTCTCGTTCGAGGAGAAGCCGACGGCGGAGGGCGGTTTGATCAACGGCGGTTTCTTCGTCTTGGAGCCGAGCGTGCTCGAATTGATCGACGGCAACAACACCGCCTGGGAGAAGGGGCCGATGGAGAGCTTGGCGTCGGATGGTCAATTGGCCGCTTGGGTGCACCGTGGTTTTTGGCAGCCGATGGATACGTTGCGGGACAAATTGACCCTGAACGCGCTCTGGGAGAGCGGTAGCGCGCCGTGGAAGCTCTGGCAAGGATGAGCGTTCTGCGCTGGCATCCGATGGTGGTGCATTTCCCGCTGGCGCTCGTCACCACCGCCACGGTGTGTCTATTGAGCGCGCGCTTGTTGCGGCACAAGGGTCCAACGGCGACTCTCGCCACGGTCGGCACTTGGAATCTATGTCTCGGCGCGCTCGCTGCGGTGTTGGCGCTCGCGACCGGACTGGCGGCGGTGGTCGGCCTGCAGATCGGCGAAGCCGCCCACCGGGCGATCTCGGTGCACTTGAAATGGGCGGTGGCGTCGACCTTGGCGCTGCTGCTGTTGTCGGTGTGGCGCGGCGCGGGAGTTGCTCAGGAATCGCGACCCTCGTGGTTTTTTATGCTGTTGCTGTTGGCGGCGACCGCTGCGCTGATCGCCACCGGCTATCACGGCGGTCAAAACGTGTATCGCTACGGGATCGGCGTGCAGTAGAGGAAAAACCGCCGTGCGGCCCTGAAGGGCGCCGCACGGCGGTTGCACGACGAATCGGCGTCGGCTTATTGCGCCGGCGCCTGCCCGGTGAAGTACGTCAACACGTATGCCTTGAGCGTTCCATCCGCCTGCGGTGTGCCGTACACCTTGACCGGTGCCGTGCTCACCAGTCCGCTGCTCAAACTCGCAAGACCACCGCTGGTCGTCACATCGATCGGACTGACGGTGACGATACCGTTGGTGCAATCGACTTGATACACCAGCGTGGCCGAGCCTGGTGCCGTGCTGACGTCGACCGTCGCGGCTGTCGTCCCGCCCAACACCGTCACGGTGAACGTGCCGTTCGCGTAGCCGTTCTGAACGAAACCGAGCGGCAGGAGCGAGGGCATCAGAATGGCGTCGGCCGCCGACCAGCCGTTGGCAAGCGCCGGATCATTCCAGGTGGCGAAGCTGATCCCGCGCGAGGGCACCGTACCGACCGAACCGCCGAAATTGACGCTGCCGCTGGTGGCTGCGACGAAATCGGTGATCGCAGTCATACCACCGTCCATCAGTACCGTCGGATAGGCGAAGTTCCACCACTTGAACCCATTGATCGCGGCGCCCGAATCGTCCGCACCATTGGCGGTCGCGGTGGCGATGTAGTCGAGCGTCTTGACGTAGTCGTCGCTCGCTGTTCTGAAGGCATGCGTCAACGTGAACCCGGTCGTGCTCGGCGCGGAGATCTGGCCGTCGTAAACCGCGGTCTCGATATCGATGCTCTGGGCAACCAGCGGATTCGCGGTCACGTCCACCGCGCTCGCGTGAATTTTGAAGCCGCGCACGAGATCATGGTCTGCGAGAAACGCGGTGCCGGTGCCGATCGGACTCGAGTCCACGGTCGGATTCCACGGTTCACGATAGAAGAACTGCGTGCCGTTATCGACGGTCAGTTTGACGCTGCCGCCGGTCTCTGTGGCCACGGTCACGACATTGGTGAGCGGGTTGACATGCAGCACATGGCCTTCGGGACTCAGCCAAACGGTATTGAACGCATCGGCTGCCCAGATCCGCGTGGCGACCAGACTGCCATCCTCCTGATAGCGCGCGGCGATGCGCACCTGTCGCCCCGTCAACGAGGCTGCGCTCGAGAAATCCTTGATGACGGTCTGCGTCTTGGCATCCATGTCGTAGAAAATAGTGCCGTTGGTGGCATCCGCCGAGATCTGCAGCGAGGTCGTGGTGGCGACATCGGTCTCCGGGGTCACGATCGGTTCGGTCGGGAATTCTTTGGTGATGGTGATCGCGCCGCTCGCAACGGTGCCGACCTCGCCGTACATGTGGCGCAGAACCAAACGCGTCAGGTCGTACACCGGGTGGTGGCGCACGGGGCCCTTGAAGTTAACCGCCCACAAGGTATTGCCACCCGCACTCGGCGGCGTATGGCCGACCAAGAAGGCGGGGTGCGCAAGATCGAATTCCAGGTCGAGCGCGTTGTTCTCGCCGGCCGCGACCACCAAGTTCGAAACGAAGTCGACCGTGACCGGCACCGTGAGATTCGGCGCGCTACCCTGCTTGTGCTGGATTTGAATTTGATCGGCCGGAATCGACGTTCCAGGATTGATCGGAAAGCCCTCTTCAGGGTCCGCGGCGACGACGAGTGCGACGTCGCCCGGATTGGCGCTGATGGTGAGGACGGCCGCCGTGTAGGTGCCCACGGGCACGCTGGCGTTGCCGAGAATCTCCGCGAGTTGATCGAGCTGCGCGAGATTGAGCATCGAGCCCCCGGCGGGGGCCGTGTACACGGTGACATTGTCGCCGCCGCCCTGCGGAACGAGTGCGATCGACAGGATGTTCACGTCGATTGCCGCCCAATCTTCGCTCGACGCATCGCTGATCAT
>CAYRAC010000053.1:0-12678 GCA_964422045.1 uncultured Steroidobacteraceae bacterium | reverse complement strand
CCGCCAGGAAACGGCCGGCGCCGATGTATCGCGCGAAGGAGTGCAGCGCGATCTGCTGCCCCTGGTGGAAGGCTGCACGGTGAATACCAAGTACGGCACGGTGAAGACCGATCACGTGCTGTTCATCGCTTCGGGCGCCTTTCACATGTCCAAGCCCTCCGATCTGATTCCGGAATTGCAGGGACGCTTGCCCATCCGCGTCGAGCTCGAACCCTTGGTGGTCGAGGATTTCGTGCGCATTCTGACCGAACCGGATGCATCTTTGTGCCGCCAATACACGGCGCTGCTCGCGACGGAAGGGTTGAATTTGGAGTTCGCCGCCTCAGGCGTGCAGCGGCTCGCCGAAGTTGCTTTCGAGGTCAATGAGCGCACGGAGAATATCGGTGCGCGGCGCCTGCACACCGTGATGGAACGACTGCTCGAAACCGTGTCCTTCGATGCCGCGGACCGCAACGGCACGCACGTGTTGGTCAATCGCGAATACGTCGAGGGCAACCTCGGCGAACTGGTCAAAGACCAAGACTTGTCGCGCTACATTCTATAGCGCGGTGCCATGCCTCAGCCCACCGAAATCAAACTGCGCACCCAATCGAGGCTGCTCGAGGTGCGCTTCGATGATGGATCGCATTTCGAACTGCCGTTCGAATACCTGCGGGTGTTCTCACCGTCCGCAGAAGTGACCGGACACGGCGCAGGCGAAGGAGTGCTGCAGACGGGCAAGCAGAATGTCGGCATCAGCGGCGTGGAACCTGTCGGTAACTACGCCCTGCGGCTGTTGTTCGATGATGGCCACAACACCGGCCTTTACACCTGGACCCTGCTGCACGAGCTCGGCCGCGAGCAGCGCCGCAACTGGGCCCGCTACCTCGAACGCTGCGCCGAAAGCGGACGCTAGCGCCACCCCCGGGTCGGCTACAATGCGCCCTATAAAACCGAGGGGCGCCATGGATAACTCCGACCGCAAGGTCGATTTCGGATTTGAAAAAGTCGCCTGGGGCGACAAGGCGCGGCGCGTGCACTCCGTGTTCGCGTCGGTGGCCGGCAAATACGACGTCATGAACGATTTGATGTCCCTCGGCGTGCATCGGCTGTGGAAACGATTCGCGCTTTCCTTGACCGGTCTGCGCCCCGGGCAGCGGGCCCTCGACGTGGCCGGCGGCACCGGCGATCTGGCTGCCGGAATGCTCAAGCAGGTGGGCAGATCGGGACATGTGGTCCTGTCCGACGTAAACCCCGCGATGCTCGCGATCGGCCGCGACCGGCTGCTCGATCAGGGGTGGGTCGCGAATATCGACTGCATCGTCGCCGACGCCGAACGCCTGCCCTTCGATGACAACTCCTTCGACTGCGTCACCATCGGCTTCGGCCTGCGTAATGTGACCGACAAGGCGGCGGCGCTCGATTCGATGCGGCGCGTCCTGAAACCGGGTGGCCAGCTGTTGGTGCTGGAATTCTCCACGCCGGTCGCGCCGGGCTTGAAGCCCATCTACGATGCGTATTCCTTCAAGGTATTGCCGCTGCTCGGACGAATCGTCGCGAACGACGAGTCGAGCTACCGCTACTTGGCCGAATCGATTCGCATGCATCCCGATCAAGAGACCTTGCTCGAGATGCTGCGCGCCGCCGGTTTCGCCCAGGCTCGCTATCACAATTTGACCGGCGGTATCGTCGCTCTGCATCGCGGCTACAAGATCTAGTATGCCCGCGACCGCTGCCTGGCTCGCGTCGGCCGAAGCCCTGATCAACCGCGGTATCGATGCATCGGCGCAGGCCGGCGCATTGGCCCGGCGGCTGCAAGGCACGGTTTTGCAAATCGATGTTGACGGAATCACGCACCTGCGCGCCACCGCGTGCGGCGCCCGGCTGGCGCTGCTCACAGCCGATGCTGCCGCGGCCGGCGGCGCCGGCACCGCGGACGCGGCGATTTCCGGGTCGCTGCCCGCGCTTCTACGGTTGTTCAACGGCGGTACGAACCCAGCGTCCGGCCGCCGCGCCGCGCCCGGCACGCCGGCGCAAATTCGCGGCGATGCAGAAATCGCCAACCTGTATCGCGAACTGTTTCTGCTGGCGCGGCCGGATCTGGAAGAAGAATTATCGCGCTGGATCGGTGACTTTGCGGCGCGCCGCGTCTCGCAGTTTGCGGCGCGTGCGCTCGCCTTCGCGCGCCACGCGCGGCGCACCGCGGGCGACAACATCGCCGAGTACTTGCAGGAGGAAAGCCGCGATCTCGTCAACAAGACGGAGCTCGAGGAATTTCTTCGGGGAGTCGATACGTTGCGCGAAACCGCCGATAGAATCGACGCCCGGCTTGCGTCTCTGGAACAGCGTCTGGCAGGCGGCGCCTGATGCGGCTGCGAGTTCTGGTCCGGCTGCTGCAGATCCAACGCGCGCTGGTGAGACATGGCCTCGATGATTTCGTGCGTGCCACGCATTTGTACCGGCCGTTTCGCTTTCTGGTGTACCTATCGCCGTGGACTTGGTTTCAACGCAGCATCGGCCCGCGCGGCGAGCGCCTGCGGTTGGCGCTCGAAGAACTAGGTCCGATATTCGTCAAGTTCGGCCAGGCATTGTCGACGCGGCGCGATTTGCTTCCATCCGACATCGCCGACGAGCTGGCAAAACTTCAGGATCGCGTGCCGCCGTTCGACGGCGCGATTGCCCGCGCCGCGATCGAGGCGGCCTTCGGACACCCGGTCACGGATATTTTCGCGGACTTCGATCCGCAGCCGCTCGCCGCAGCCTCGATCGCCCAGGTGCACGCGGCGACGCTCAAGAACGGGCGCGAGGTGGTGGTCAAGATATTGCGTCCCGGGATGCGCGAGATCATCGATCTGGACCTCGAGGTGCTGGATTATCTGGCCGCCTTGGCGGACCAGTACTGGACAGAGGCGCGCCGTCTGCGTCCGATCGAACTGGTGAGCGAATATCGCAAGACCGTGCGCGACGAATTAGACCTGTTGCGCGAAGCCGGCAACGCCTCGCAACTGAAGCGCAATTTCGCAGGCTCGCCGCTGCTCTACGTGCCCGAGGTGTTCTGGGATCACTGCCGGGTCAATGTCATGGTCATGGAGCGCATCCACGGTGTGATCGTCAACGATCTGGCGCAATTGCGCGCGCGTGGCACGAATATCCGAAAGCTCGCCGAGAATGGCGTGGAGATCTTCTTCACGCAGGTGTTCCGCGACAATTTCTTTCACGCCGACATGCACCCGGGCAATATCTTCGTGCAGATCGACGATCCCGAGAACCCGCGCTACGCGGCCGTGGATTTCGGCATCGTCGGCACGCTACAGGCTCGCGATCAACATTACCTGGCGGAGAATTTCATGGCGTTCTTCGACCGGGACTATGCGCGGGTCGCTGCCTTGCACCTCGAGTCGGGTTGGGTGCCGCCCGGCACGCGGGTCGATGAGCTCGAATCCGCCGTGCGCACCGTGTGCGAACCGATCTTCAACAAACCGTTGAAGGAGATCTCGTTCGCGCAAGTACTGCTGCGCTTGTTCGAAACGGCACGCCGCTTCGACATGCAGGTGCAGCCGCAATTGATCCTATTGCAGAAGACGCTGTTCAATATCGAGGGACTCGGGCGGCAATTGTATCCGGAGCTCGATTTGTGGCAGACGGCGCAGCCGTATCTGCGCAAGTGGATGCGTGCGCGAACCAGTCCGCGCGCCATGCTGCGCCAGGTGCGCGCGCAATTGCCCGATGTCCTGCTGGCGTTGCAACAGGTTCCGCAGATACTGCAGACGACGATTCGCGACGCGGCCGAGGGACGTCTGCGACTGCGGATGGAGAACACGGCGATCACGGAGTTGCGCGATGAAATGCGTCGCAGCAACATGGGCCGCGACGCGACCGCCGCCGCCGCCGTGTTATGGTTGTCCGGATTGATCTGGCTTGCGATGTCGACGCGCAGCGAGTGGCTGGGGTGGGTGCAAATGAGCGCCGCAATCGCGCTGTTCATTTATTCCCGATCGCGCAAGCCGCGCGCTGCATGACTGCGATGCGCGCACCTGTAGGCATAGTATTACGCGGGCATGCGACCCGTTCCGATCGCGCTCCGAGCCGCATTCGACGAGTCTAGCCATGCTGCGTCGAGTACGTCATTGCGCGAATCAGGGGCCAAAGTACATTCTGCCGATCCGCGCCGGCGGTTATGATACGTCGAGCGGAACTCGCAACCTACCCCGTGAGATCACACGCACGATGTACTCGATCGCAGCAACGCCCGAATTGAGAATTTCTTGAGCATCCTTCGGGTCAGCCATCGTAGCGAGTACCGCTACCAGCACCCCGTCGAGCTCGGTCCGCACCGGCTGATGTGCCGGCCGCGAGACAGTCACGATCTGCGGCTTCTCGACACGGGAATTACCATTCTGCCGCAGCCGGCCGAGCTTCGATGGATGCACGATGTATTCGGCAATTCCATTGCGATCGCCACGTTTTCGGAGCCGACCGCGGAGCTGGTGTTCGAATCGACGTTTCGCGCCGAACATTATCCGCTCCCCGAGCGCACTCTCGTCATCGACGACTACGCGGTCACCTTGCCGCTGAGTTATTCGGCTTCCGAGGATGTGGATCTCGGATCGTCGAAGGCGCGTCAATATCCGGATCCGGAGCATAAGCTGGATGCTTGGGTGAAGGGTTTGCTGGAGAAGGTCCCCGGCCATGCAACCATGGAAGTGTTGATGGCCATGGTCACGGCCATCAAAGCGGATTTCGTGTACAAACGGCGCGAGGAGGTCGGGGTCCAGACTCCGGTTGAAACGCTGGATCTGGCGTCCGGCAGCTGCCGGGATTTCGCGGTGTTCATGATGGATGCGGTGCGCTTCTTAGGGCTTGCGGCGCAATTCGTCTCGGGATATCTCTACGACGAAGCGCTGATCGATGCCGGCGGCGGTCTGGTCGGCGGCGGCGCCACGCATGCCTGGATTCAAGTGTATCTACCCGGAGTAGGCTGGGTGGAATTCGACCCGACCAATGCGCTCGTCGGCGGCCGCAATTTGATCCGCGTTGCCGTGGCGCGCGAGGCGGCGCAGGCCGCGCCGCTCATCGGCTCGTTTACCGGCGCCCCGGGCGATTTCCTCGCTTTGAACGTGAATGTCGAAGTAACAGCGGAGTAGTTTAAAGCCGGCCGGCTATTGCCAACGTCTTGAAAGCCGGTATGTTTCATCCATGTCTCCGAAACCAGGCAAATTAGCCGACGCTCAGGATCCAGGCGCGCCGCGGATGTTCAACTCGCCGCATGGCATCGCGCCGCGGACGCAGTTGCTGTCGAACGGCACCTATACCGTGATGCTCACGGCCGCCGGTTCCGGCTACAGCCGCTGGCGCGACCTCGCCGTGACGCGCTGGCGCGAGGACGCGACGTGCGATCCCTGGGGCAGCTTCGTGTTCTTGCGCGACGTCGCCGATGGCCAGGTGTGGTCGGCCGGATATCAGCCCGTCGGCCGCGACGCGGATAGTTACAGCGTGGCTTTCTCCGAGGATCGTGTCGGATACATCCGGCGGGACGGGCCCATCCTCACCTCCACGGAGATCTTGGTCGCGGGCGAGGATGATGCCGAAGTGCGCCGCGTCTCCATCACCAATGAAAGCAACCAGTCGCGCGAAATCGAATTGACGACCTATACGGAAGCGGTGCTGGCGGCGCCCGATGCGGATTCGGCTCATCCGGCCTTTTCCAAGCTGTTCGTGCAAACCGAACTGCTGGCCGAGAAAGGCGCATTGCTCGCCACGCGGCGCGGCCGGGAGCCCGGCGAGGCGCAGCTGTGGGCCGCGCATGTCAGCGCGCTGGAAGGCGAAGCCATCGGCGGTCTGCAATTCGAAACCGACCGTGCCCGCTTTCTGGGGCGTGGGCGAACCCTGCGCAATGCGGTGTCGGTGATTGATGCGCGGCCTCTGTCCAACTCGGTCGGCACCGTTCTCGATGCGGTGCTCGCATTGCGGCGGCGCGTGCGAATCGCACCGGGCGAAACCGCACGCGTCGCCTTCTGGACGAGCATCAGCGCCAGCCGCGACGCCGCCATCGCAATGATCGACAAGCATCGCGACGTGGCGGCCTTCGAGCGTGCCAAGACTCTGGCATCGGCGCAGGCTCAAACGCAACTGCGCTCGCTCGGCATCGACGTGCAACAGGCTCAGCGATTTCAGCGCGTTGCCAATGCCGTGCTGTACACCGACTCCGCACTGCGGGCGGCACCCGACGTGCTGGAGGGGAATCAGTTGAACGCCTCGGCTTTGTGGCCCTACGGCGTGTCGGGCGACCTGCCGATCGTGCTGGCCACGATTGCCGATCTGCAGGATCTCGAAATCGTCAACCAGCTGCTGCACGCGCACGAGTATTGGCGGGCGAAGCGCCTGGCCGTCGATCTTATCGTGCTCAATGACGCGCCGCCCGACTCGGCCCCTGATCTGCAGCCGGCGCTGGAATCGGCCATCAAGACGGCACAATCCGGCCGCGACACGGACGCCAGCCGGCGCGGTGCGGTATTTGCGCTGCGCGCCGATACGATGCCGCCCGCTCACCGCCAATTGCTGCTGACCGCCGCCCGCGCGGTGTTCGTCGCCGCGCGCGGCACGTTGAGCGAACAGCTGGCGCGGCTCGCCGAACCGCAGCCCGAGCCGCGGCTGCGCCGTCAAAACCCGGCCGAAGCGAACCAGGAAGCCGGCACGCGCCCGACACCGGCGCTCGAAATATTCAACGGTCTGGGCGGTTTTGCCGCGGAAGCGCGCGAGTACGTCGTGGTCCTCGATGCCGGCCAATGGACGCCTACGCCCTGGATCAACGTGATCGCGAACGCGCAATTCGGGTTTCTCGCGTCGACGGACGGCAGCGGCAGCACGTGGTCGACGAATGCGCAGCAAAACCAAATCACGCCGTGGTGCAACGATCCCGTCAGCGACATGCCGGCGGAGGTTATCTACTTGCGTGATGAGGCGAGCGGGGCGCTATGGAGCGCGACGCCGCTGCCCATACGCGAGCCCGCGGCGTCCTATGTCGTGCGCCACGGCTTCGGTTACAGCCGTTACGAACACAGCGCCCACGGCATTACTCTCGAGCTCCTGCAGTTCGTGCCGCTCGAGGACTCGCTGAAAATTTCGCGCCTCAAGATCGTCAACAATTCCGCCCGCGCCCGGCAGCTGTCGGTCACGCACTTCGTGGACTGGGTGCTCGGGAATCAACGCAGCAAGACGGCACCGTTCATCGTCACCGAGATCGAGGCGACGAGCGGCGCCCTGTTGGCGCGCAATCCCTGGAGCGTGGACTTTCAATCGCGAATTGCGTTCATGGACATGTGCGGGCGCCAGCAAACATATACGGCGGACCGCGCCGAGTTCATCGGTCGTCACGGATCGCTCGCGGAGCCCAAGGCATTGCTCGGCGCTGCGCCTCTCGCGAACCGAGTCGGCGGCGGACTCGATCCTTGCGGCGCGATGCAAACCAAAATCAGCTTGGCTCCCGGTGAATCGACCGAACTTCGGCTGTTATTGGGCGAAGAGGCATCCTCGGCTGCGGTCGGCGCGCTGCTCAATCGCTACCGGACATCGGATCTCGATGCAGCGCTCAAGGAAGTGACGGATTATTGGGACGTAACCCTCGGCGCCATCCAGGTGAAGACGCCCGATCGCTCCATGGATATTCTGGCCAACGGCTGGTTGCTGTATCAAACGCTGGTCTGCCGGGTGTGGGCGCGAACCGCATTTTATCAATCGAGCGGCGCCTATGGTTACCGCGACCAGTTGCAGGATGTCATGGCGCTGATGGTGTCGCGGCCGAAGATCGCGCGCGAGCATATTTTGCGCGCCGCGGGCCGCCAATTCGAAGCGGGCGATGTGCAGCATTGGTGGCTGCCGACAACCGGACAGGGGGTGAAGACCCGCGTCTCCGACGACCGCATTTGGTTGGCATTCGTGACCGCCCATTACCTGGAAGTCACCGAGGACTTAGCCGTGCTCGACGAGCAGGTGCCGTACCTCGCGGGTGGCCCGTTGCCGCCGGATAGCCACGAAATCTTTTCGGCGCCCGGCTCGAGCAGCAGCGGTTCCTTGTTCGAACACTGTGTACTCGCACTCGATTCGAGTCTCGACATCGGCTCGCACGGTCTGCCGCTATTCGGCACGGGCGATTGGAACGACGGCATGAATCGAGTCGGTGCGGGGGGACGCGGCGAAAGCGTATGGCTCGCGTGGTTCTTGTACACCTCATTGATGCAGTTCGCGCCGATTGCCGAACGGCAGGGCGCCCGCGAGGCCGCCGCACGCTGGCGCAAGCACGCCTTCGCGCTGCAGCAAGCCATCGAGCGCGAAGCGTGGGACGGCGACTGGTATCGGCGCGGTTACTTCGATGACGGCACGCCGCTTGGATCGGTCGCCAGCGATGAATGCCGGATCGATGCCATCGCTCAATCGTGGGCGGTCATCTCCGGTGCCGCGGAACCGGGGCGAGCCGCGCGCGCCATGTCGGCCGTCAACTCGCAGTTGGTGAGCCGCAGCGACGGCCTCGTGAAATTGTTCACACCGCCTTTCGACCGCACGCCGCACGACCCGGGGTATATCAAAGCCTATCCACCCGGCATCCGCGAAAACGGCGGCCAGTACACGCACGCGGCGATGTGGACGACTTGGGCGTTTGCTCTGCTGGGCGACGGCGATCGTGCCACCGAACTATTCTCGATTCTCAATCCCATCAATCATGCGAGCACGCGCGCCGGAATACACCGCTACAAGGTGGAGCCGTATGTCGTGTGTGCCGATGTGTATTCCTCCGCACAGCATATCGGCCGCGGCGGCTGGACTTGGTACACCGGGTCTGCGGGTTGGATGTACCGCACGGCGATCGAGGGAATTTTGGGAATGCACGTGCGCGGCGCTACGTTGGTAATCGACCCCTGCATTCCGCGAGCCTGGCCGGGCTTTGAGATCACATACAAATTCGGTGCGTCGCGTTACCGAATCGCCGTGGAGAATCCGCACGGCGTCAACCGGGGGGTCAGGCGCGCCACCCTCGACGGTCAGGAGCTGCCGGGCACGCAGTGTGCAATCAATTTAGTGGATGACGGCACCTACCATTACGGGGTCGTCACGCTGGGCTAGGTCGGCGCTCGCTTGCGCACGCGTCTACGCGTGCTTGGAGCGCACGGCCGTCAGCGCGCGCGCCAGAATCATCTTGCCGATCGCGCTCACCGGCAGCAATCGCAGCAGGCGCAGCGCCAGCGCCGGGCGTGCCACCAGCAAACCGGCCGCCGCCGCGCCCAATGTTCCGAGGCCGCGGCCGCTCAACAGCAGCTGCATGGTGCGGCTGCGGGGAAATGCCCCGGAGGCTTCGCCTGCGGCCGCGCCGTCAGCGCCATTCGGCTGTTTGCGCGGCGGATCGAGGATCTCGCGCAATTCCTCACGCGAGGCGGCAAGCCTTGCGAGTATTGCCGTACGTGCTGCTTCGTCCCGGTCCGCCATACGATCAGTCCTCGTCCGATGACAGAATGCGCTCGAGCAACACTTGGTCCTCGCGCCACGCCTGGCGCACGGAGGCCAGGAACTCGGATTTGGCGCGCACTGCGTTCGACCGGTAGGCGAGCGCCAACAGCGCGGCGGCCAAGAATCCCGCGCCCATCCAAATGATGGCACTCACGCGATGCGGTGTGTCCCAGGTGTATGCCACGACCGCGAGACACGCCATGAAGACCACGAACAGCGCACACAGCGCCACGATTGCCGAGGCGAGGAATTCAGCCGCAATCTCGCGCCGCGAGCGCTCCAGATCCAGGCTCGCAAGATCGACATAGGCCGCCAGATGGCGCAGCAACGCCGGCGCCGCCTTCGGCAATGACCACAGCATTCGCACCGTCGTGCCTTAAGAACGGCGGGTCGCTAAAATCCCCACCACGGCGCCGACCAAAGCAGCGATGCCGACTGCCTGCCACGGGCGATCGCGCACATAGTCGTCAGCCATGCTTGCCACGTCTTGCGCATGTTGCCGTATGACGTCGGCCCCATCCGCCAGGCTTTGCTTCGTCGCATCAACGGCACGCTGAACTTTGCTGCGTACCCGCACGACATCCGCATCTTTGAGATCCGCGATCCGCGCCATCAGGTCTTCAACGTCCGCAATCAGGCTCTTGATCTCGCCGGTCGCGGCTGCCCTGATGTCGTTGACGCCTTCGCTCAAATCGTTCTTGAGGCGCCGGCCGCTGGCGCGCGCCGGGTCCGAGGTTCCGTCGAATGTGGTTTCCATTTGTTATCTCCTGTAGAACCGAGCGAACACTACCACAGCTACCCACAGCCATTGCCGGGGTGGCTGCCACCCTTCCTGTAGGAATCGGCCCACATGTTAAACTGTTTTGCTTAAGTGCGGACACGTTGACAATGACAATCTTCGAGGAGGAGGGCAGGCTCGGTCGATGGTACGGCGCACTGCCGCCGCTCATCTTGATCGGCTTCCTGATCGGGCTATTTTTGCTCGCAGCAGCCGGACAGTCGCGGCTCGGTGCGGCCGATGAACGGATGCACGACGCGCAGCTGCGCCAGCAAGCGTTGAGCGAGTTCATCGCGCTGATGCGCGATGCCGAGGCCGGCGAGCGCGGCTATTTGTTGACCGGCGAGAAAACCTATCTGCAGCCGTACACTGACGCGGTGCCGAAAGTCGCCGCAGCGCTCGACCGCATCTACCGGGCCTACGGCGGCCAAGACAACCGACAGATCGAACAGTTGCGAGTTCTGACCGGCACCCGACTCGGCGAGCTCGAGGACACGTTGGCGGTCTTCAATAAACGATCGCCCGCTCCTGCGCTCAATGTCGTGCGCACCAATGTCGGCAAGCACACGATGGATGACATATCGCAGATCGTCGGCGTGATGCGCCTGGCGGATGCGCGTGAACTCGCCGCCGCCTCGGCCCAGTGGAAGACGGATTTTCGCGTGTCGCGTTGGCTGTCGGCCGTCGGCGTCATACTCAATATCGCGCTGGTCTTGCTGGCGACTCGTTTCGTGTACGGGGAAATGCGACGGCGCGCGCGCCAGGCCGCGAGCCTGCGCGAACAAACGCAGGAACTGGAGCGGCAGGTCGGCCTGCGCACGCAGGAGCTGACCGCGCTGTCGACTCACCTACAAGGCGTCTCGGAACAAGAGAAATCCGCGCTGTCGCGCGAATTGCACGACGAGCTGGGCGGCTTATTGGTCGCGGCCCGTATGGACCTGTCCTGGCTGCAGCAGCGCCTTCCCACCAGCGACCCCAACATCGAACAGCGATTCAAACGCATCCACGATTCTTTGAGCGCGGGGGTCGATCTGAAGCGGCGCGTCGTCGAGGAGCTGCGGCCGACGCTGCTCGACAACATGGGCTTGTACACTGCGCTGCGCTGGCAATTCAAGGAAACGTGCCGCCGCGCCGGCCTGGCGTGTACCGAACTGATTCCAGAGTCCGAGACCAAATTCGATCCCGATGCTGCGATCGGAGTCTTCCGCATCGCGCAGGAAGCGCTGACCAATATTCTCAAGCACGCGGAGGCAAAATCGGCGCATCTTGCGGTCGGCGTCGATGGCGCCAATTTTGTATTGCGGGTGACCGATGACGGCAAGGGCATCCCGCAAAACAGGCTGCTGACGAGCACATCGCACGGTTTGGTGTCGATGCGCCATCGAATTGCGGCGCTCGGCGGAAGTTGCGATGTGCAGAGTAGTCCGGGCGGTGGGACCGTCGTCGTGGCATCAATTCCTGTGCGCCGAATGCTGCGGGTCGACCTGGAGCCGAAAGCCCTCGCCGCTGTCGGCGAGGGCATTCGATCCTGACTCGAAGTGGCCTAGAGGTGGCCTAACCGCGCGGCGCGATGGCCGTGCCGTCATCACCGCCGATTACGACCTCGACGCGGCGGTTCAGCTGGCGGCCGCCGGAGTCGGAGTTGCTGGCGACCGGGAAAGCCTTTCCGTAGCCTTGGGTGCTGATCCTCGACGGATCGATGCCGCGCGTCAACAAAGCCGACTTGACCGCGTCCGCGCGCCGCCGTGACAACTCTTCGTTGTACCCGTCGGTGCCCACACTGTCGGTAAAGCCGTCAATTTCCACGCGGCGGTCCTTGTGTTCGCCCAAGAACTGCGCCAGTTGGTCGAGTTTACGGCCGGAACCGGAATTCAATTCCGATCGACCAGTATCGAACAACACATCGCCCAAGGTCAGCACCAGTCCACGAGGCGTGGGGGTCGCCTTGAGCTGGTCGACCTCGGCTTGCAGTCGCGCGTTCTGCGCCGTCGCTTCATCGCGCTGGCTGGTGGCATTGCGCACTTCGCGGTTGCGGGCGGCGAGCATGATCTGGTCACGCTCCGCTTGCCCCGCGGCAACTCGGGCATCGTCCGCCTTCGCGGCCGCATGCATTTGCGCGAGGCGTGCGTTCTGCGCGGCCATGTAGGCCGGCTGCGCGATCGCCGCGTCCTGGTGATGCAGCGCCGCGTCGTCGGCGATCGTCAGGTCGCGTTTGGCGGCTTCCAAATCCAACGCCGCGTATTTCGCCACGTTCGGATCCATTTCGGCCGCGGTCACGGCCGCATGCGCGCTTTCGAGCGCGGCGTTAGGTTGCGGAGCACTTGCGCAGGCAGCCAGCGCGAGCGCCAATCCCATTCCAGCAATTAGTCGTAAGTTCATAGGGCACCTTATTGAGTAGACGTGCTGTTGCGCATCGATTCGCT
>CAYRAC010000052.1:0-12928 GCA_964422045.1 uncultured Steroidobacteraceae bacterium | reverse complement strand
TGTGACCCAAGCGCGCTATGTAGTGTCAGCGCTCACGCCGCGAAGCACCAAGGCCAATCCATTTAAGTTCTGACCTTTGGAGCCTGGCTTACACTGTCCGCCAAAACTGCGATCGAACGCGGCCTTCTCCTACGTCCTCGTGCGTGTACCTGCCCTAGGACAAGCGCATCACATGCTCCATTCTAAGGTTCCTATATATGGAGTACTGAGCTATGAAAAACGATCTACAGATTCAAAAAGAGGTGGTCGCCGAGATCGGTGAAAAGGTACCCGCCGGCTCAATCGGTGTAGAAGTGCATTGTGGAACCGTTAAACTCGCTGGCCGCAACATGGACCCCGCGATAAGCAAGCAAGCGGAGGTAGCCGCTCGCCATGTCGAGGGCGTTACCGATGTCGTCCTGGATATGAAAGTCAAACATTGTTGAGTTCTTCGCGCGCTGTGCGCCAGCCCAGGAGATGATCACTGATTCTCGAGTGATGCAAGCCACGCCCGCATGAACGGGTCCTCGAACCGCCACGTGGGCGTAGTTCCGCCAAGATCTTGGCGAAGAAAATGCTGGTGCTCGAGCGCCTCGAGCGCTCGCTGCATCGTGGTGCGCGGCAGACCATGAAGGAGCGCGGACGTGGAAAGCTCGAACCCGATCGCCTCCCCGCTCACGATCCGCAAGGTCTGTTTCTGGGCGCGCGTCAAGAGTACCCATCGTTGTAAGTAACTCACGTGTTGAGTTGAAACGACGCGGCCGAGCGCCTCGTCAATAAGAGCGGCTGTCAGGAGCCTGCGACGGTTATTCGTGATAAGTAGCCAGCATTCGCTTGCCAGCTGTTGCACGTTGTAAGGCACGTCCTCGCCCAAGTCGAGAATGTGCTCGAGCGCGCCAGTTGCGATGGTGGCGCCTGCAGATTCGAAACCTTGACGTAGAAAATCGCTGAAGGCCGGCCGCGGGATGGGCCCCAAGTGCAGCTGGTCGCCGAGCTGCCAAAACGCCCGGTTCGAGGTCGCCACCATTTCGGTCATCATCCGCGAGCTCGAGCCCGCGAACACATAGCCGACTGCCTGGTGTTTCTGCACGGCTGCGCGGATTTGACGCTCTGCCTTCTCGCCGGCTTCGGCGACGACCTGCTGGAACTCATCGATGACAACGAGCGCAGGACGACCGTCTTCGGCTGCGAGCCTCTCGATGCCATTTAAGACATCGGTTAAGAGCGGGACTGCCCCCGGGCGAGCACCCGGCTCGACGCCGACGGCCACCGTGATCTTGCCGTCCGACGGATCCAACGTGAGACTGGGCTTCAGTGCCACGAAAAACTTCTTGGCGATGGCCTGCGCCCGGTCGAGGGCTGACGAGTACTTGCGCACGGCGCCGGCGAGGAGCGCCGCTGCGAGACTGCCGATGTCGTCGAATGCCTCGGCGTCGTAGCGCAGGACGACTTTGCCGGCGTCGGTGAGCTTGGCCTCAGCGACCCGCAGGATCGATGTCTTCCCAAAGCGGCGCGGTCCTATGAGGAACAGGGTGCCGCATTCCTCGCCGACGCGGATGACGCGCGCGAGCTCGTCGACTCGGTCGACCAGGACATCGGCCTCGCGTCCATACCGGAAGGGATTTCCAGAGACCTTGCGTTCGCTCACAGACGTCTCCGCGTGCCGCCATTATGCGTGCCGCATTATTGCGTCATGGAAGTGTACGCAATTCGCCCATAAAAGCAACAAATACTCGCCATTTTAGAGACGCAGTTGCGCGTGCCGCCAAAATGCGGCAAATACGCCAAAGCCAAAGGACGGGCGGCGCTCCAACCTCCCCCATGCACATTGTACTAAACTCGGCAACTGGCCAAATCTCCCAGGGAACTGCCATGTCGATCGCGCGTTTCTGGAATCGGTGCTCGGCTCGACTCGCTTGGATGGCGGTTCTGGCTGTCGGTGTCTACCCCGCAAATTCAGCCGAGACCGGCGCTGCCTCGGAGGCGAGCCATGAGTCTACGGCGCTCGTCGCCGATCCTTGCGCCGGCCTATCCGCTGTCGCTGCGAGTGAGCGTGCCGCCCGCGATTGGCCAAATTTATGCAAGTATCGAAGCGCGAACGCGGCGCTGTCCGAGCCAACGCGTGTCGTCTTCATGGGAGATTCGATAACCGAGGGTTGGGCGACCAGCGACCCGACGCTCTTTTCACATGGCGTCGTTGGACGCGGCATCAGCGGGCAGACCACGCCGCAGATGGTCGTTCGATTTTACAACGATGTGATTTTACTGCACCCATCGGTCGTGCATATTTTGGCCGGAACGAACGACGTCGCGGGCAACACGGGTTTGACAACGATTCAAGACTACAAGAACAACATCGAGGCGATGGTCGATATGGCCAAGGCGCACAATATTCGCGTTGTGCTCGCCTCGATACCGCCTGCGGCCGCTTTTCCGTGGAAGCCGGCCTATCGGCCCGCTCCCATGATTACCAGTCTAAACTCCTGGCTGCGCGAGTTTTCTCGTGCCCGGAAAATTGGCTACGTCGACTACTACTCGATTCTTGTGGATTCGGGCGGAGGATTTCGCAAGGAACTCAGCGGCGACGGCGTTCATCCGAATCACGACGGATATGCGGCCATGCGATCGATGGCGATTCGAGCGATTAACTAACGGCTCGCTCGGTGCCACGCCTTGAGCGGGCCAGCGGCGGCACACATCAGCGGGTGAGAAAGTTCAAGACCTTGTCCGCGAATGATCGGAAGGGTGGCCATAGCAGGCGCATGCCGCTCACTCGAGCCTGGTAGAACACCGGCCGCAGCTTCGAGAAGTTCGCGAAGCCTTCACGGCCGTGGTAGTGACCCATGCCGCTCGAGCCGACGCCGCCGAAGGGCAGATCGTGCTGGCCGACATGCCACAACGCATCGTTCACGCATACGCCCCCCGACATCACGCGGTCAAGCAAGTGATCGATCGTCGCGCGGTTGTAGCTGAAGGGGTAGAACGCGAGGGGGCGCGGGCGCGAATTGATGAATGCAACCGCCTCGGCAAGCTCGTCGTAGCCCAAGATCGGCAACACCGGCCCAAAGATCTCGCGCTGCATCAGTTCACAATCCGGGGGCGCATCGAGGACCAAGTGCGGAGCGATCTTGCGGCTCGACTCATCCCAAGGGCTCCCCGGCAGCAACTGCACCAGCTTGGCGCCGCGCGTGCGCGCTTCCTCCAGAGCTTGGGTAATGCGCTGGAAGGAGCGTGCATCGATAATCGAGGTGTAGTCGAAACTCGAAAGCTCGGCATATCGCTGCGGGGCAATCTCCTTTGCCAACGCGACGAACTCGTCAATGCGCGCGCGCGGCATCCACAGATAGTCAATCGTTGTGCAGATTTGTCCTGCATTCAGAAGTTTCACGAACAGGATCCGCTCCGCCGCGGTGCGCAGTGGAAAACCCTCGCACAACAGTGCGGGCGATTTGCCGCCGAGCTCCAACGTAACCGGAACGAGATTGCCGGCGGCCGCGCTCATCACACTGCGGCCGGTCTGCGTCGATCCAGTGAACAGCAAGTGGTCGAGCTGCAGCCGCGAGAATTCGATCCCAACTCCACCCGTCTCATCGAACACGGCGAGCTTATCGGCGGGAAAATATCGCGGCAGGCGTTCGATGAGAAGTGCCGCGAGGTGCCGCGAGTTTTCCGACAGCTTGATCATGGCGCGGTTGCCCGCGGCGAAAATCGACGTCAGCGGAGAGAACGCCAAATTAATCGGAAAATTCCACGGCACGATAATTCCCACGATCCCCAGCGGCTGCGGCCGTAGACGGTTGCGCGCCCCCGGGAACAACAAAAGGTCGACGCTGCGCCGTTGCGGGCGCATCCAGGCACGCAGATTCTTCAACGCATGCTTGATTCCATCGAGCACGGGAACGAGTTCGGTAAACAGAGTCTCGTGGCGCGAACGATTGCCATAGTCGGCGTTCACCGCCTCGATCAGCGGGTCGCGATTCTCGAGGAGGAAGCGCCGTAGAGTGCGCAAATCCGCCACCCGCTGCCGATACGTCGGCACCGGATCACGCGTGTACGCCTGGCGCTGCTTGTCGAGTGCCGCCTGCAGCTGCGGACGCACATTCGGTGTTGCCGCGGATACGGCACCATCCTGAGGTCTTGCGCTCACTGCAGTCCCCTCCCGTTTCTCAGAAATGCGCACCGATCTCAACGCCCCAAAAACGCGGCGCGGTGATATTGGTGAACGGCGTTCCAAGCGTCGTCGCGCTGATGGTCTGCACGCCGGTCGCATATTGCTTGTCAAAAAGATTGTTCACGTACAGCGCCACCGTGACCGGCACGCGTCCGTGGCTCGACCACCCGAGGCGTGCATCGGTGCGATTTTGCGCCAAACCGATGCGAAACGTCGGAATCGTCAAGCAACTCCCCTGCGCCGCCGAATCGCTGTTGCAGCGCCCTGCCCCGCGGTACGCATCCTGTAGAGTCAGATCCAGGTCTCCGCTCGCCACGTCGTGCCACAGGTAGTCGAAGCCCGCGGCGAGCGACCACAGCGGCTCGCCCGTCGCCTGCCCCGCGAGGTTCGTGCCGTCCGGGGCAATGTAGTCTTCGTAGGTGTCATCGATATAAGCGGCGAGAAAATTCAGGTGCAACGCCGTGGTGGCCTGCCAGCGAGCCTCGAAATCCACGCCCTTGGCGTGCTGATCGCTCACGGTCACTTCGTAGGCGGGAAGCGAGCCGTTGCCGTTCGACACCAAATTGAGGGACTGCAGGTTCGAATACAGGTAATAGTAAACGGATGAGTTCAGGAGCAGCCGGTGCTCGAAAAGCTCGCTCTTGACGCCCAGCTCGTAGTTGCGGACGGTCTCCGGATCGTACTTCGCCCCGGGTTCGAGCGCATTATAGCCGCCCGCCTCATAGCCGCGCGCAACCGAGGCATACAACATGACGTCGGCCAGCGGCTTGTAGTCGAGCACGAAGCGCGGGCTGGTATCGTTCCAGCTGTTCTTGAGGCGCAACGGTGCGGCCGTCGAGATCGGCGTAGTGAACTCGAGGTTCTGCTGAAATGGGAACGGCGGCAGCGGAAACCCCAAGGAAGTGAGTTCAGCCAGGCCCGCATCGAGCTGCGTCGCCGTGCGCAACGGGTTGTACCAACTGAAATCCTTCTCATCGTGCGTGAAGCGTACGCCCGTGGTCAGATTCCATCGCTCGGCGAGATGCCAGATCACGTCGCCAAACAGCGCGCCGGCGCGTGAGTAGCCGTGGTTGATCATATTCTCCTGCCACGGATCCCCGAGCAAGGTGACCGGGATACCGAACTGCGCCGCGGCTGCGCTGATCGGCCCGTACACGCCGCCGGGCACGAGCCCCGTGTTATTGAGCAGCGTGTCGATACTGTTCGTGAACAGATTCAGCTGGCTCGTTTGATGAGCATCGTCATAGTAATAGCTCGCGCCCGCGACCCAATCCGCGACGCTGGTCTTGCCGGCCAGGGTCAACTCCTGCGAGAAACTCTTGTTCTGCTCGATGTTGACGTCGTCGAAATACAGATACAGCCGGTTGGTGCCGTCCTGCTCCTCGCGATTGAAGGTTGTGAAGTAACGATAAGCGCTGATCGATGTGAAATCGGCGAATGCAAATGGGTGTTCGATGCGCAGCGTCAGGCCGTCGAACTTGCGTGTCTCGCGCCCATCGATCACATCGTTCAAGACCGGTGCATTAAACGGACTGATCCAGGTGTTGGGAGTCGAGGGAAATGGCGGCAAGCCCGGCGACGGCGGCAGCGTCGCGATGCCGATGGCGGGTCGCGCCGGTTGATCGAGGTCCTCGTGTTCCCAGATCAGCCGAACGCGGGTGTCGCCGGGCGCTCGCCATAGGAGCTGGGCTCGCGTTCCCCAATCTCCGTTGCGATCGTAGCGGGCGCCGGTGGCGCTGTCCTGAAGCCAGCCGTCGCTGTGGTTGTCGACGAAGGTCACGCGTGCAGCCAGATCCGGGCCGAGCGGCGCATTCAGCATGGCTTCGTAGTACTTCTCGCCAAAATTGCCGAAGCGCGCTTTCGCGTCTCCCGCCCACGTATCGGTCGGTTCATTGGTGATCACCGAAATGGCGCCCGCGGCACTGTTGCGTCCGAAGAGTGTGCCCTGCGGGCCCTTCAGTACCTCGACGCGTTGCACATCGTTGAATAGCAGCAGCGCGCCGCCGGTCTTGCCTGTGTAGACACCGTCTTCATACAGACCAATCGGCGAATCGGTGCCGATGCCGAAGTCCGAAACGCTGATGCCGCGCAGCGTGAAGCCCGGCTGCGTCGGCTGTTCGCCGCTGACGTCGAGCCCAGGAACATAGCCGTTCATGGTGGCTAAATCGGTGGCGGCGAGCTTCTCGATCTGCTGGCTGGTCACGACCTGCAGCGCGATCGGCACGTCCTGCGATGCTTCGGTGCGCCGCTGTGCCGTGATGGTGATGGTGGCGAGTTCGCCCTCGGCTGCGGGCATCGACGCTTGTTCGCTCGTGGCGTCTGCGGCGACGGCGCCGCCGCTACCCGCGCACAGCGCGAGCACGGACAGGTAAATAGAACGGCGGCGCGTAAACATTCTGAGCTCTCCGGTGTCGTTAGTTCTTATATGCCGCACTGTCCAGGCATGGCGGCAATCCAATCGCGAATCAAGGCGAGGCCCTCGCGATGCACGGTGCTGCGCCCCTGCTCAGGCATCATTACGCCGGGCTCGCGCGAGCTCATGCGAAACGGCAGGATCGACTCCTCCGGGTGTCCCGGCACAATGTCGTACAGGTGATCGCCGGTGCCTCGCCCCGCCGCAACCGGCGGCTTGCAAATACCGAGATGCCGATCCGTGGCCGTGATCGACTCAAAGGTGAGCCCTGTTGTGTCCGCGGGGCCGGTGGCGCTGTGGCAATGCGCGCAGTTGATATCGAGGTAGGCCCGCGCGCGGGCATCGAGCGGCTGGGCGGCATCACGCCAATTGGCATTGCGCGGCACATCGGCGAGTGCCGGCAAGCCCGCCAAGTAGCCGACCTTCTGCAGGTAACTCAACTGATTCTCGGCGCCCGTGGCGTAGGTGTACAGACGGTTAAGATGGCGTGCTTTGAGGCCGATGGGGGCGATGCTCTTCGCTTTCAAATCCGCGACATGACAACCTGCGCACTGCACCTCGTTCGGCACCACGTACGTGAACGGCTCGTTCGCTTCGCCCGAAGCCACGAGTTCCAAGGACACTTCATCGCCGGTGCGCGCCAGCTCAGCGTCCGTTTGGTCGGCGTTCCACACATAGGGCAACGCTTCCCAGCCTTGCTCGCGCCGGACCAAAATGCGGGTTTCGATGAGACGAACGTTGGCCAGGTCGAGCCCCGGGCCCGCGAAATCGCGCGACTGATCATAGGTGCGCAGCACCGCGCGCTCGGCGCCGGCCGCGCGCGGATAATAGAAGGTCTTGCTGATAATGGTGCCCACGGGGAAATCGAAAGTGTCGGCCACCGCGTAGCGCGCGGCTTTGCCGGCCGGCATCCATACGGTACGAAACTTGTGCGCGTAGTCGCTGAACAGCGGCGTGTTGAGGTCATAGGTCACTACGCGCTCATTCGGTTCGAGCCGGCCTCCCTCGCTATAGACCACTTGCCATTCGCTCAGGTGTTGCGGCCGCCCGTGCGCGAAATAATGTACCGCCGGGTGCGGGTGCGAGCAGCCCGCGAGCCAAGATCCGCTGAACACCCCTGCGACCAGGGCGACCCGCGAGAGCGCCTGCTTGAGCGACATCACGCCGATATCACGTGTGACTGGGCAGTTCCACCGGCGGCAGCTTCGGCAGTTCGCATTGAAACAGCGCCGTCTCGGTCGTGGGATTCTTATATTTATGGGGACCGTCGGCGTTGAGCACCGCGGCACCGGCGTTCTTGACGCAGATCCGCTCATCCGCAGGTGGCTGGCCGTTGACGAGGTTCTTCTCGTCACGATACCCGTCCCAGAGGATGTCCGGGAAATGTCCGTTGAGCCCGAACATCGCCACCTTCAGGGTCTTGAGGTCCAGCCCGTCGGGAGAGTCGCCGCCTCCGGAGAAGCGGTTGTCGTAGACAAAAATCGATCGCGGATACGGATCGTAGTTCGGATCGATGCCCGGCTTATTGTAATAGTTGGTAGAGAAGTACGCCGAGATTATGAGATTGGCCGTCTGATTGTCGGCTATGTCGTTGTCGAAGATCTCGACCTTGCTATTCGAATTTACGACCACACCCGCACCGGCCGGGACGCTCGCCACCGCGGCACCCTTGGCAGCGAAGTTGGCGACGTTGTTCTTGTACACCTTGTTTTGGTACACCCGCGTGGAGTGCCCCGCCTGGCTCAAGTTTGGCATGTTGAACACGAGAATGCCGCCGGTGTTTCCGGTCGCGACGTTGCCGTAAACATCGGCATTGACCGTGTTTTCGATCTCAATGCCGGCGACGTTTTGCTCCGCGTGGCAGCGGCGCACGACCACGTTGGTGGACTGACCGACATAGATGCCGGCGTCCGATGCACCCCAGGAGGAAGAATCCTCGATCAAGATATTCCGTGACTTGACGGGGTAGATGCCGTAAGCGCCGTTGCTCGTTTGCGACCCTCCGGTCCAGGCGACGCGGACGCCGCGGATCGTGATGTTCTCGCCATCATTGATCTTGAGCCCATCGCCCTTCGTGTCCTCGATCGAGAGATTCTCAATGGCAAAGTCGTTGCCATACACCAAGATCCCTTCCGGGCCCGAGATCTCGTTCTTGAACGACAGGATGCTCTTGTCGACGCCAGCGCCGCGGATGGTCACGCCACTGGCGCGCAACGTCAGTACGCGATCGAGAGCGTGCTTGCCGGGCGGAATTACGATCACCGTGCCGGGCTTGGCGTCCAGAAACTGCTCCTGCAGGTGCTTCTGGAAATCCGCGTCTTCGGCAGTGAGGCTCTGCGGCGGCGATCGGTTGGCCTGTTGTCCGCAGGCGGCGGCGATAAGACATAAAAACGCGACGCTGATGTGTCGCATGATTTCCCCAATCAGTTGTTATTCGGACCCGGATGCGGGCGCCGTCGCGACGCCTCGCATCCCGTACAGCAGTGTAACATGCTGGCTCAATAAGCGGCTGGCGTGGCGCTGCAAGGGGGACAACGTGAGTGATAAAGCGGTGAAGGTGGCGGGTGAGCACGGCACGACCATAGAGCGTCGCGCGGTTCTACGCGGCGCAGCGGCGCTTCTCGGTACCGCCAGCGCATCGATCCTGGGCTCGGCCGCGGCCAGCGCGGATCCGCCGTCGAGTCTCGGCAAACCGCTGGTCATCGCGCAAGCGGGGACGGCCATCGTGCAAACCCAATCCGGACATGTCGCCGGTTATCTGCACGCAGGGATTTTTGCCTTCAAAGGCGTGCCCTATGCAGATACGCCCGCAGGCGCCAATCGATTCTTGCCGCCGCTCAGATGCAAGCCGTGGACGGGGGTACGCAGCTCCCGTCAATACGGTTACGTTGCGCCGCAGGGCGCGCGCAGCGGCTGGGCGAATGACGAAGAAGCCTTCATGTTTGCCTGGGATGACGGCGTTCAAAACGAAGACTGCCTGCGCGTCAACCTGTGGACGCCGGGCATCAACGATGGGCGAAAACGCCCGGTCATGGTGTGGTTGCACGGCGGCGGCTTCGCTGCGGGCTCCGGTCAGGAATTGCGCTCCTACGATGGCGAGAACCTCGCCCGGCGCGGCGACATCGTGCTCGTATCCTTGAATCATCGGCTGAATGCATTTGGATATCTCGATCTGTCGAAGTACGGCGACAAATACGCAAGCTCAGCCAATGTCGGGATGCTCGACATCGTCGCGGCGCTCGAGTGGGTGCGCGATAATATTGCCGCCTTCGGCGGCGATCCAAAGTCGGTCACCCTGTTCGGTCAGTCCGGCGGCGGCGGCAAGGTCGGCGCTCTGATGGGCATGCCGGCCGCTCAAGGACTATTTCACCGCGCGATCATCGAAAGCGGATCGATGCTGCGCGTGGCCACGCCCGAGAAGGCGCAAACGCTGGCCGCAGCCATCGTCGGCGAGCTGGGCCTGAACCGCTCGAGCATCGACCAAATCCACGCACTGCCGTACACGCAAATTCTCGCCGCCAGCGACAAGGTCCTGCGCGAACGTAATCCGCCGCTTCCGGGCGGCGTGCCTAATTTTCGCCGCATGGCGGAAACGTTGGGATTCGCGCCGGTTCTCGACGGGAAAATCATCCCCGCGCATCCCTTCGATCCAAAGGCTTCCGCGATGTCGGCCGATGTTCCGATGATCATCGGCACGACGCTCAACGAATTCGTGACCGCGATCAATCACCCGGAATATGAGCTCATGACGGCTGCGGAAGTCGAGCGGCGGGTCAAGGATCTTTTCGGTGACAAGTCCGCGGCGATTCTCACGGCCTTTCGCTCTCGCACCCCAGAGGCGAAGCCGTTCGACCTGTGGTCGCGCATCGCCGCCTCGACGGTGCGCGAGAACGCCATCAAACAAGCGGCCGCGAAGGCCGCACTCGGCAAAGCCCCCGCGTATCTGTACTGGTTTACGTGGCAAACGCCCATCCTCAATGGCCGGCCGCGCGCTTTCCACTGCTCGGAGATTGCATTTGTGTTCGACAATACCGATCGTTGCGACACGATGACAGGGGGCGTTCCGGAGGCGCGCGCACTCGCCGCGAAAATCAGCGACGCGTGGATCCACTTTGCGCGCACCGGGGATCCCAACCATCCAAACCTGCCGAGTTGGCCGGCTTTTTCAAGCGAGCAGGTACCGACTATGATTTTTGACAACGTGCCTAAGGTCGTGATGAACCCTGACGGGGCCGAGCAACGCAGCATCGCCGTGAATGCGTAACCACAGTGCCAAATTCCGTCCGGCGGCGTCGATATTCAACCGCGCCGTTCGTCGTATAGTCACTCCGCGGGTGCGGACCAGCCAAACCCCGGGCGGCGTCGGGATTTGTTGTCAGTTGTCATAGGAGTAAAAATGAAAGTCATGGTATTGGTCAAAGCGACGGCGAGCAGCGAAGCGGGCGTGATGCCGAGCGAGTCGCTCCTTTCGGAGATGGGCCAGTTCAACGAAGCGTTGGTCAAAGCCGGGGTGCTGCTCGCGGCAGAAGGCCTGCACCCGAGTGTGCGCGGTAAGCGCGTGCTCTTTTCCGGCAAGCAGCGAACCGTGCTCGATGGTCCGTTCACGGAAACCAAGGAATTGTTGGCCGGTTTCTGGCTTTGGCAGGTGAATTCCATGGACGAGGCCGTCGAATGGGTCAAGCGGTGTCCGAATCCCATGCTCGAAGATTCCGTGGTCGAAATCCGCAGGATTTTCGCCCCCGAAGACTTCGGCGCGAACCTCACGCCGGAACTGCGCGAGCGCGAAGAGCGCCTGCGTAAGGAGGTCGACGAGTCCCGTGACTGATTCGCCGATGCATCGCAGAATCGAGGCAGTTTGGCGTATGGAATCCGCCAAGATCATCGCCAAGCTCGCCCGCATGCTGCGCAGCGTCGGCGTGGCCGAAGAGTTCACGCAAGATGCCCTGGTAAGCGCCTTGGAGCAGTGGCCAAAAAGCGGCGTGCCGGATAATCCCGGCGCCTGGCTGATGACGGCCGCCAAGAATCGAGCCCTCGATGAGCTGCGGCGACGCAAGCTCATCGAACGCAAGAGCGAGTCGATTGCCAACCAAGCAAGGCTGGGTACTTGGGCGCCCCCGCCCGACGACGCTGCCGACGATCAGATCGGCGATGAGCTCCTCAGTCTGATATTCGTTGCCTGCCACCCGGTGCTATCGACCGAGGCGCGCACGGCGCTGACGTTGCGCTTGCTCGGAGGCTTGAGCACCGCCGAGATCGCACGCGCGTTCCTGGTGCCTGAGGCCACGATCGCACAGCGAATCGTCCGCGCAAAACGCACGTTGGCAGAAGCCCGAGTTCCCTTTGAGGTGCCCTGCGGCGCGCCGCGCGCCCTGCGCTTGAATTCGGTACTCGAGGTGATTTACCTTATTTTCAACGAGGGCTATACGGCGACCGCCGGCGATGACTGGATGCGCCCGGCGTTGTGCGAAGAGGCGCTGCGCTTGGGTCGGATTCTTGCCGAACTTCTGCCATCAGAGCCCGAAGTACACGGTCTGGTCGCGCTCATGGAACTGCAATCATCGCGGACCGGCTCGCGTGTCGATGCCGCGGGCAAGCCGATTCTGTTGCTCGCGCAGAATCGCGGACGGTGGAACCAGTTGTTGATCCAGCGCGGACTCGCAGCGCTCGCTCGTGCCGAGACGCAGGCGGGCGCCCTCGGGCCGTATACGCTGCAAGCCGCCATTGCTGCCTGCCATGCAAGGGCGCGAGCCGCAGAGCAAACCGATTGGGGGCGAATCGTCGCTCTCTACGACGCCCTCGCAGAACTCACGCCCTCTCCGGTGATCGAATTGAATCGTGCCGTTGCCGTCTCAATGGCATTCGGACCGGCGGCGGCGCTCGAGCTCGTGGATGCGCTGACCCTTGAACCGCGGCTCCAGGGCTATCACCTGTTGCCGAGTGTACGCGGCGATCTACTCGAGAAGCTCGGACGCTTTGAAGAGGCCCGCGCGGAATTCGCGCGCGCGGCAGCGGTCGTACAGAACGAGCGCGAGCGCACGCTGCTGCTCGGCCGCGCATCCGCGTGCGGCCGCGAGGTGCAGTAGCGCCGATTGCGGTATTCTTTTGCGAGTCATTGGAGGGTCGGTCATGGTCAAACGAACCTTGATTTGGTTGCTGCCCGCGCTGCTCGCTCCACTTTATGCGTCGAGCGCTCGAGCCGACAACTTTGGCAGGGTCTATTACGATGCCAAGAACGATCAGTTGGTCGTCACGATGATCTATCGCGGCACCAACCCGAATCATAATTTCTCGCTCAAATGGGGCGCGTGCCATGCGGGGCAATCGGGCGGCGCGCAGGAAGTGACCGTCGAAGTGTTGGACGATCA
>CAYRAC010000051.1:0-13018 GCA_964422045.1 uncultured Steroidobacteraceae bacterium | reverse complement strand
TGGCGCAGGCGCTGTTTTCCCGGCCCGACGTGCTGCTGCTCGACGAACCGACCAACAATCTCGACATCAACTCGATCCGCTGGCTCGAAAGCGCGCTCAACAATTACGATGCGACCATGGTGATCATCAGCCACGATCGGCACTTTCTGAATCAGGTATGCACTCATGTAGCAGACTTGGATTTTCAGCAACTCAAGATCTATCCCGGCAACTACGACGACTTCATGCTGGCGTCGGTGCAAGCGCGGGCGCGCGTCGAGGCGGCAAATGCCAAGGCCAAGGATCGGATCTCAGACTTGCAGGAATTCGTGCGGCGTTTTTCCGCAAACGCATCCAAGGCGCGGCAGGCGACTTCGCGCAAGAGGCAACTCGAAAAAATCAAGATCGAAGAGATTCGGCCGTCGTCGCGGCAGAACCCCTACATTCGCTTCGAGCAGGGCAAGAAGTTATACCGCTCGGCGGTCTCGGTGGAGAAGCTGTCATTCAGTTATCCGGGTTCGCAGGAAACCGTGCTCAAGGATCTCACTTTCAACATCGAAGGCGGAGAACGCGTCGCCATCATCGGCCCGAACGGCGTCGGCAAGACGACGCTGATGCGGTGCCTCGCAGGCGAATTGCGGCCCAGCGCCGGCCGGATCCTCTGGGTCGAGAACGCGCAGCCAGGATACATGCCGCAAGATCCGCAAGCAGAGTTCGACGACGCGACGGACCTGTTCTCGTGGATGTCGCAATATACGGGTAAAGCCGACGACGACCAGATCGTGCGCGCGACCCTGGGCCGATTGTTGTTTTCGGGAGAAGAGACCAAGAAGTCGGTCAAAGTGCTATCCGGCGGCGAGAAGGGACGCATGATTTACGGCAAGTTGATGTTGACCAAACCCAACGTGCTGCTGATGGATGAACCTACCAACCACATGGACATGGAAACCATCGAATCCCTGCAGATCGGCCTCGAGCACTATCCCGGAACGATAATTTTCGTGTCGCATGATCGGGAGTTCGTCGGCGGCCTGGCGACGCGCATCATCGAATTGCGCAGCGACGCAACCGCCAGCGACTTCAAGGGAACTTACGACGAGTACCTCAAGGGGCAGGGCATCGAGGTCTGATACGATATTGCCCGGGCTCGAATGGAAGGGGATGTCGGTGAAGAACCTTGTAGCTGGTTCGTGCGTGAGTGCTTTGTTGATCGCGACGTCGTTCGCGGCGCCGTCGTCCGACTCGGTCGTCGCCATCAATCGCATCGCGGATGCCGCTTTCAATCATGGCGAAGTGGTCGACATCGCCGCCTACCTGGCCGATCAAATCGGCGGCCGCATGACCAATTCTCCCGCGATGCGCCGGGCGGAGCGCTGGACTCAAGATGAGTTCAAGAAGTGGGGGTTGAAGGACGTCAGGACCGAGGCTTTCGACTTTGGCCGCGGCTGGTGGATCGAGTCCGCACATGTGCGAATGACGGTGCCGCGGCCGCTCGAATTGCACGGCATACCCATTGCGTGGACGCCCGCGACCAACGGCGTGCTCAGCGGCGCGGTAATCGTCGCGCCGATGGTGAGCGACAGGGATTTCGCCGAGTGGCGCGGCAAGCTGTCCGGGAAGATCGTTCTGGTGAGCTGGCCAGGGCCGCCGAAGGACGATGGCGATGCACCGTTCCAACGCCTGAGCGATGCGGACATTGCCAAATTGGACCGTTATCAGGAACCCGTATTCGATCCGGAAGCGCGCCAAAAGCGCATCGAGCGCTATCGCCTGCGAATTAAAATCGACAGTTTCCTGGCGGCGGAGGGCGCTCTCGCCTGGGTGCAGATGTCGCGAACCGAAGGCCGGCTGGTACACGGCGAAGGCGTGGGCTTTGGCGTAGGCAAGACTCCCAAGCTACCCGGCTTGGAACTCGGAGCCGAAGATTATCGCCGTCTCGCGCGACTCGCGAAGCTCGGCGAAGTGAAGATTGAGATCGACAGCCGCGTTCACTACGAAGATGCCGATCACAACGCCTACAACGTGCTGGCGGACATCCCGGGCAGTGATGCGAAGGCCGGTTACGTGATGGCGGGCGCGCATCTCGACAGCTGGGTCGCGGGCGACGGCGCAGCCGATAACGGTGCCGGCAGCGCCGTCGTCATGGAGGCAGCTCGCATACTGTCGAGCCTCGGCGTGCAGCCCCGGCGCAGCATTCGATTCGCTCTTTGGTCGGGCGAAGAAGAGGGTCTGTTGGGCTCGGCCGCTTATGTCGAAAGACATTTGGCGCACCGCGCGCCGCCCACCGATCCGGAGCTCGCCGATCTACCGGTGTATTTCTCTTTGGATACGTATCCGATTCAGACGCTGCCAGGGTTTGCCGACATGACGGCCTATTTCAACATCGACAACGGCTCCGGCAAGATCCGCGGCATTTACGCCGAAGGAAATTTCGCCGTGGTTCCGATCTTTCGCGAGTGGCTGGCGCCCTTTGCCAGCTTGGGCGCGGGCTCCGTGGTCGCAGAGCCGACGGACTCCACGGACCACGTGTTCTTGAGCCGGCTCGGTCTGCCGGCGTTTCAATTCATTCAAGATCCCCTGGATTACGAGACGCGGGTGCATCACACGGATCTCGACACCTTCGATCATTTGCGGCCTGACGACTTGCGGCAAGCCGCGGCGGTATTGGCCGGCGTTCTGCTGGATGCGGCGAACAGCGAGAGGCCGTTGCCGCGCAAGGTGCTGCCCAGCCAGCCGCGGCTCACCGATCCATTCCACTATCCGGATCCGGCGAAGAAATAGCCGCGGAAGCTGCGGTCGGCGCGAATTGCGGGCGCGACGACGAGCTCAATGCCAAGTGGATGCCGACCGCGAGGAACACGATCGCAGCGCCGATCAAGGTGTTCCCGCCCGGTGTTTCCTTGAACACGAGCCACACCCAGAACGGCGCCAGCGGTGCGTCCAACGATCCGATCAACGCCGTTTCGATGGCCGGCAGGAGCCTGGCACCAAGCGCGAACAACGGTAGACCCACCGCGAACGTAGTCAACCCGAACAGCGTCAGCAACAGCACGTCATGACTCGATACGTCCAACGGATGACCGAAGGGCAAAGAGACGAGCCCGCTCAAGAGCGCGGACAGGCATGACCCCGGCAGCAGCGGCATGTCGGGAAAATGCCGCGCCACCACCATCGCGACCGCCATGGTGAACGTCATTGCAAGTGCGAGCAGATCGCCGCTGAGCGCGCCCTCGCGTCCGAAGCCGACCATGAAGGCGACTCCCAGCAGTGCGATCAGGCTGGAGGCGACGGCACCCGCCGCCGGTTTTTCGCGCATCGCGAGCCAGCTGATCGCCGCCGCAATAAACGGCACCGTGGCGTAGATGACCGCCACATGAGCGACCGTCGTGTGGCGCAGCGCCGTCAAGAAGAAGATCATGCCGGCGGAAGATTGCAGGACGAACAGCCATCCGACCCAGCGCAGATTCTTGAGCCCGCGCAGAAACTGCGGGCCCGGCATCAACGACAGGACCAGCGCAAGACCCAGCGCCCCCAAAATTCCCCGCCACGCGAGCAGGGTCCAGGAGTCCGCGGCAATCAGCCGCGTGAAAAGCCCTGCGGTACTCCATGCCACCGCGGACGCGGTGACCAAGATAAAGCCGAGCCGCCGCTTCTGCGTCATTGCGGCCGACCTACGCCCGCCGCACGCGTCCCCGCCGAAAATCGGCGATGATCTCGCGTGCCGCATTGTGGCCGGGCGCGCCGGTCACGCCGCCGCCGGGGTGCGTACCGGATCCGCACATATACAACCCCTTCAATGGGCCGCGATAGTCGCCGTGGCCGAGCATCGGCCGCGCCGAGAACATCTGGTCCAAACTGAGCGCGCCGTGAAATATATCGCCGCCGCTCAAGCCAAAGGTCCGTTCGAGATCCAGAGGGCTCATGATCTGGCGCCCCAGCACGGACGCCTTGAAATTCGGCGCGTGACTGCCCACGAGCTCGATCATCACGTCGGCAACTTGTTCGCGATGATCGTCCCACGATGCGCCGTTCGGCAGAACCGGAGCGACGTGCTGGCAAAACAGGCTGGCGACATGCTGTCCGGGCGGTGCCAGGCTGTCGTCCAGAGTCGATGGAATCAGCATCTCGACGATCGGTCGCTTCGACCAGCCGCCTGCCTTGGCATCCACATAGGCTTGCTCCATGTACGCAAGGCTCGGTGCCATGATGATGCCCGAGCTGTGATGTTCGGCGAGCGAGCGGCCCGGGAGCACCGTGAAATCGGGCAGCTCGGACAGGGCTACGTTCATGCGAAACGTTCCGGAACCGCAGCGCCAGCGGCTGATGCGCTCGCGAAAATCCTGCGGCAAAGCCGCAGGATCGATCAGCGAGCCGTATAAGAGCTTCGGGTTCAAATTTGAAACGACGCTGCCGGCCCGGATGGCTTCGCCTTTTTCCGTCACCACCCCGGCCGCGCGGCCCGCTTCGACCAACACTTCGCGGACCGGACTCGACACTCGAATATCGACGCCGCGCTCGGCGGCTGCCTTGGCCATCGCCTGGCTGATCGCACCCATTCCGCCGATGGCATGGCCCCACGCTCCCTTCTTGCCGTTGACCTCGCCGAACACGTGGTGCAGGAGCACGTAGCCGGAGCCGGCCGAATACGGACTCGCATAGTTGCCGACGATGCCGTCGAAACCATAGGCCGCCTTGATGGGTGCGCTCTCGAACCACGCGTCCAGGTAATCCCCGGCGGATTTGACGAACAGATCGAGGAGTTCGCGGCGCATCGGCATGTCGAGTTTCGCGATGCGCTTGCCGAGGCGCGCGCTGCGCAGCAATTCAGGCATCGCTTCCAGCCAGCTGCCGGCGGTGACGTTCGGCGGAGTTTCGAGCACCAAGTCGCGCAACACATCGGCGATTACCTCGAGGCGCTCGCCGTAGGCCGCGAGCCGGCCGGCGTCGCGCGCCGAGAACTTCGCCACCTCCTGCTCGGTCCTGCCGGCACCGACTTTGAGGTACTGAGTTTCGTCGAGCGGCAGAAAGTTGGCGAGCTTGCGTTCGACCACCCGTAGGCCGTGCCGCGGCAGATCCAGATCGCGGATGACCTTGGGGTTGAGGAGCGACACGGTGTAAGCCGCCACGGAGTTGCGAAAGCCGGGGTGAAATTCTTCGGTGACCGCTGCGCCGCCGACCACGCCGCGCCTTTCGAGCACGGTCACTTTGAGGCCGGCCGCCGCCAGATAGGCCGCACAGACAAGCCCGTTGTGGCCGCCGCCGATGATCACCACATCCCGGGTGTTTGAATCAGCCATGAGTCTTTTTCATGCCGTTGCGGGCATGCCAGCCCGGCAAGGGTGGCTGCTCGAGCCGGCTCTCCGGAATGAGTCTGCGCATATGCGCGGCGAAACTACGCAGCCCCACTTCGGAACGTCCCAGCGGACCCGGCGTGTAGCTACGCGAGCCCATACCGGTCTGCACGCGCTCGATTAGCGCCTTGTCCTCGATGCTGACGCGCCGATTGATGCGCCAATTGAGATAACGCGCCGCGCGCATCTCGCGCCGGTCATCGGGATAAACGTAGGCGATCTCGCGGATCAGAGTCTCGGTCGGCGAGACCGGGATCATTTGCATGAAATCTATCTGGTCGGGATAGATATCGAAGGCGATGTTCGGCCACAGCTTGAAATAGGTCCAGAGCCGCTGGCGGTCGTCGGGCAGGTGCGGCGAACGCGGCAACACCTTCTGATAGAGACGCTCCGACAGCTGCGAGGAAGGAACATCGCGCAAGTGCCCCCACATTTTATCGACCCACGGCTGCGCCTCGACCCCATAGCTCTGGCCGAACAGCCGCGTGAGGCCCGGATGAGCCACCGGAATGTGCATGGCGTCGGAATAATTGTCCGTCACGTTTTTCCAATTCACATGGCGGGTGCGCAGCGTGACGCGGCCCAGGGGCTTGAGCTCATCGAGCCGGTACGCCGCCAATTCGCTCTCGTACGGCGCAAGCATCTCCGCGACGCGCGGCAAGCCCGGCTGGAGACGGACGAAGACGAAGCCCTTGTAGATCTCGGTTTCCACCGGTTTCAGCGAATAGCGCTCCGGCGAGAAATCGGCGAACTCCTTGCGATGCGTGACGCTGCAGAGACGCCCATCGAGGTCGTAAGTCCACGCATGATAGGGGCAGACGATTCTTCCCGCACAGTGACCGGAACCGCCGTCCAAGAGCCGGGCAGCGCGATGCCGGCAGACGTTGAAAAACGCACTGACGCGCTGTCCTTGACCGCGCACCGCCAGCAACGGTTCGCCGAGGAAGTCCAGGGTGTGGTAATCGCCCGGCTCAGGAATATCGTTGAGGTGGCACAGCACTTGCCACGACGTGGCAAAGACCCGTTCCTTCTCGGCTTCCAGGAAATCCGCGTCGCGATAAATCCAACCGGGCAGGCTGAAGCCTGCCTCGTCGGCCGGAGCCTGCGTCGACGCGTCGCTTCGCACAGAGAGCTTCGCTTGCATTTTCCACGGCCTCCTCGAATCTTGTTGAACAAAAGTATAACAAGGGCGAACAATCGCCGGTAGCGGACGCTAGGATTTGCGGGGTTTCCGCGCAGCCCCGGTCTTGTCGGCCTTGGGGGCGGCCAACAGCCGGGGAAAGCCGCCGATGCATAAGGCATTCACCCAATCCTCGCACAGAGCGATCGCTTCGCGCGGCTTGAACACCGTCGGGCTCAAGCTCAACTCAACCCAAAACCCGTCGAGGAACGCGGACAACGCGATCGCGGCCGGGCGTAGTCTGAAGGGGGGCGCCTCGCCGGACTCCACCAATTCTTGCAGCATCGACTCGAGCACCGCGCGGTACTTGCCGTACGTCCTGGTGTGCACGGAACGAATCTCGGCCGAATGCGCCACCATGCTCCAAAACACCAGCCAGACATTGAAAAGCTGCGGATCGAGCAGTTCCGGTGCGAACGAAGCCTTGAAAAAATTGGTCAAGCGGTCGCGCGGCGAGACGGAATGGTTGCCGGCCTGGCGCTTGATGGAGTCGAGCAGGGAGAACGAGAGAGTTTCGTAGGTCTCGGCGATGAGAGTCGATTTGCTGGGGAAATGATGGTTGATCAAGCCGATCGAGACGCCGGCTGCGGCGCTGATCCGGCGCACCGACACGCCGGCATGGCCATAGCGCTTGAGGCAGCTTAAGGTCGCATCGACCAATGCTTCGCGGCGCACCGCGGGCGTCGCACGGTGAAATTTCGGAACATGCCGCTTCAGTGCCATTTCAAAGTCCTTTTCGAGGATTATACCGGAGCGCGGACGCAAGGCGCGTTGCAAGCGCGCGATATTGAAGGTCCCGACGGCCCGTTGCCGCGGTTACGGCCGATCGGCGACGAAGGCCTCGATTCGCTCGGTCACATAGCGCCGGATGTCCAAATTCCAGTCTTCCATGGGTGCGTAGTAACCGCAGGCATGGACCCGCGACTGAATTCCTCGCTGCACGCCTTCGCATACCGCCCAATCCTGGCGGTTGACCAAATCCCAAAAGTCCACCGCATCCGCCGGATCGAAGCCGGGTTTTGCGATTTCGTGCGGCTCAAACAAAAACTGGCAGACGATGTCGGTGCGATCGGCGGCGCGCGGTTGAAGTATGAAAGCGGCGACGTGATCGCAGGCGACGCTCAAAAACAGGTTGGGGTACGCGAGCTCGCCTTTATGCCGAACTTGCTCGTCGGCGTTGAGCCCAGGAAATGCGCGGCGCTGAGTCGTGCCCGAGTGCGTGAACGTGTAGGCTCCCTCGCGATGCGGAATTCCGCGGTTCCAGTCCAGATTCGCGCCGCCCGCCTCACGAAACGAGGGCACCACCGCGCATAGCTCCGGGTGCACACCGGCGCAGTGATAGCACTCATTGTAGTTCTCGCACAGGATCTTCCAGTTCGCCGCAACTTCGTAGCGCCTGGTGACGCCGATCCGCAGCTCACCCAAGGGATAGCGCTGCAAGCGCTCGGGAATGCCCGCCAACTGCGCGGCCAGGGGTTTGGCTTCCGCGGGCGTCAAATGCAAAAAGACGAACCCGCCCCAACTATCGACTCCGACCGGATACAGAGAGTAATCCTGCTTCGCGAAGCCGCTGGCCGTGGTCAGATGCGGGGCCGCGACCAGCGCGCCGTTAAAGTCATAGGACCACTGATGGTACGGGCATACGATCCGTCCCGCAGTGATCCCGCCCGGCAGCGTGACGGTGAGCGCGGCGCTCTCGGCAGCGCTGCGGCACAGGCGCGACCCGCGATGCCGGCAGACGTTGTAGAAACCGCGTAATTCACCGTCGCGATTGCGAACCAACAAAATGCTCTCGCCGAGGACATCGAGCACCATGGAATCGCCGGCATTGGGCAATTCCTCCTCGCGGCACGCCGCAATCCATTCGCGGCAGAAAATGCGCTCCTTTTCGGCGCGAAACACCTCGGGAGTACGGTACCAGCTGGAGGGCAGGCTGCGTTCCAAATGGATGGCATTCATAACGGATAGTCCCGTGCGTAGGGTGAGGTCCCCGGTATCGTATCGAACTCGCGCGCGTAGCGATGTCCGCTGTGAACCGCGTGCACGATCGCACCCGGCGCGAGCGCATCGCCAATGCGCGTAACCGAGTCGATTCCAGCACTCTCGAGGTCGGAACGGCGCGCGATGAGCGCCTCATAGATCTCATCGCGTGGCGCCCGGACCCCGACAATGACCAATGAGCGGCAGGCAAGCCGCCGCTCGCTGCCGCTGTATATATCCGCGAGCGTCGCCGCTTGGCCGTCAAAAGCGCTCACTCGCTGCAACGTATGTATGGCAACCTGCGCTTTGGCGAGCGCGCGATGCACGAGGGGCAGCTCGTTGGTCATGAACGTCCACGCCGACGCGTTGCCGGCGGGCGTGACGTAGCTGACGTCGCCGACCGACTTCGCCAGCTGTTCGGCAATGGCGCCCGCCAGGTAGTAGTTGTCAAAATCGAAAACCACCACGGGGGCCTGCGGGATAACGCCGGCGGCAAGGTCGTCGGGCGTATAAACGGCAGGCCCGTCGAGTTCGCCGACGGCGAACTCCAAGGTCGAATACTGCATCTTGGTCCAGCGCGCGCCGGTCGCGAGCACGACATGGCGATGCTCGAGTCCGAGAATATCCTCGACGCCGAGCGCGCTACCCGGGTAGAGGTTGACGTTCGGTCGTTCGCGCAACTGCCCCAAGCGCCAGTCGGCGACGCGGTTCCACGTCTTGAGTCCCGGAAGAGCGGTTTCGAAGCGCAGTCGCCCGCCGAATTCCTGCGCCGAATCTGCGAGGGTCACCGCGTAACCGCGGCGGGCCAACGTCGTGGCGCACTCGAGCCCCGCAGGGCCGCCGCCGACGATCAAGACGGACGAGTCGCTTGCGGGCGGTGCAAATCGCTCGGGGTGCCAACCGCGGCGCCATTCCTCGCCGGCCGTTGGATTCTGCGTGCAACGCACCGGCACGCCATCGTGCCAGCTCGAGATGCAGATGTTGCAGCCGATGCATTCGCGAATTTCGTGCTCGCGCCCTTCATCGATCTTCTTCGGCAGGAACGGATCCGCAATCGAGGGCCGGGCGCCGCCGATCAAGTCGAGAATGCCGCGACGCACCTGCGAGACCATCACATCCGGAGAGGTGAAGCGGCCGACGCCCACCACCGGCCGGTGAGTCAACTGCTTGACGAAATTTACGATCGGCTCGTGGCTGCCCTCCGGAGAAAAACGCGACGGCGCGCAATCGGTCGGACTCGAATCCATCTTGACGTCCCAGAGATCAGGTATGTCGGCAAGCAGGGCCACGACTTCATGCGCCTCCGAGGCCGCATTCTTGCCAGGTCTGCCGCGCAGTTCCTCCAGGCTGATGCGCAGCGCCACCGCGCACTTGCCGCCGACGGCATCGCGGGTCACAGCCAGGAGTTCACGCACCAGACGCACGCGATTCTCGATCGAACCGCCGTAGGCGTCGCTGCGGCGATTGTATTCGGGCAACAGGAACTCATACGGCAGATAGCCCATTCCGGCGTAGACGTACACGATGTCGAATCCAGCCTGCATGGCGCGCCGCGCGCCGGCCGCCTGCCAGCGCAACAAATCCTGTATGTCCGCCGTGTCCATGGCTCGCGGACGCAGATTCCCCATGAAGCCCGAATGCGTCGACAACCAGGGCATGCCCGACGGCGACAGAGGCGCGATGCGGCTGGTGCGGTTCAACGTGCAGGCGCCGCCGTGCCAAAGTTCGATTCCCGCCAACGCACCGTGGCGGTGTACCGCGTCGGTCATCAGGGCGTGGCAGCGGATATCCTTGTCGTCCCAGAGAATCGCGAACGGCAGCGGCGAGTCATCCGAGCTCGGATGAATCGAGACGGCACCGGTGCACACCACGCCCCAGCCGCCTTCGGCTTTCGTTTCGCGGAAGCTCGCGCGCACTTGCGGTAGCGCATTCGTCATGCCGCTGGCGTGCGGGACCTGATAAAAACGGTTCGGCGCCGTGACCGGCCCGATGCGCACCGGCTCGAACAAAACGTCAAAGCGTGGATTGCGGGCCATGGCGGATCCCTTGCCTTATAGGGTTTTGCGGGCGCCTAGAGTAATTGATCGGTCGTACAGTAGCAACCGGGCCGACGCGGCATGGTGCATTGCATGGCCGGACAATGCGCGTGCGCCGTCGCGTCGCGGTTACCTGGGGTGAGCCACCCGGCCATCGGGCAATAAGCGATCACCGGGTTTCATTCCGGCCGGGCAACTGCCGAGAAATTTCTGATCCAGAATCAGTGTTTCGTCGCTCTTGCCGTAGAGCGGCGGCGTGTACGTGGCAACCGTCTCCGAATGAATGGAATTGCCGCTCTGATAAATCGATAGCCCCTTCGAAACGATGACGGTGGCGGACACGGTGCAGCGCGATGCGGCCGTATAGCGGTTTGCACCGGCAGATTCGAGTCTGGTCTTGCAATCCTTGTTATTCTTCACCAAGGAATCCGTTTGCTTATCGTAGGCATGGTCGCGGCAGAGCTTGTAGCCGAACTCGGTTTTCTTGGCGCCGGGATTCTCCGTGCTTTGCGCCCGGACGTCCCACAGCCCTTCCTGGATTTGGGGATACGTCGCGCACGCGCCCGCCAGCAGCGACGCGAGCAGCGTTCCGTACGGGGCCATGCGCCTCACGCTACAGTTCCGCCGCCTCAGGCGGCTTTGAAGGCGCGATAATCCAGCCCAAGCGCGCTCGCCACCGCCTCGTGAGTCAATTGCCCGGCATGAACATTGAGCCCGCGCGCCAAACCCGGGTCATTGACGATGGCTTGACGCCAACCGAGATCGGCCAGCGCCCGCACATACGGCAGGGTGGCATTGGTCAGCGCGAACGTGGACGTGCGCGGCACGGCGCCCGGCATGTTGGTGACGCAGTAGTGAATCACGCCGTCCAGAACATAGGTTGGTTCGGCATGCGTCGTGGGGCGGCTGGTCTCGAAGCAGCCGCCCTGATCGATGGCGATATCGACCAGCACTGCACCCGGCTTCATGGTCTTGACCATCGCCCGCGTAACCAATTTCGGCGCGGCGGCGCCGGCGATGAGCACGGCGCCGATGACCAGATCCGCATCGCGCACCAGCTCTTCGATCGCATGCGCGGTCGAGTAGACGGTCTTCAGTTGGCTGCCGAAAATTGACGACAGTTCCCGCAGTCGCTTCACCGAGCGATCGACCACGGTCACATCGGCGCGCAGGCCAATGGCCATTTCCGCCGCATGAGTGCCGGACACGCCGCCGCCCAGGATCACAACCTTGGCGGGCGCGACGCCCGGAACTCCGCCGAGCAGCACGCCGAAGCCGCCATTGGCCTTCTGCAAGCTGTTGGCGCCGACCTGCACCGACATGCGCCCCGCGACTTCGCTCATCGGCGTGAGCAAAGGCAACGAGCCATCGGGCGCCGTCACGGTCTCGTACGCGATCGCCGTCGCGCCGGACGCGAGCAATGCCTGCGTCTGTTCACGGTCGGCAGCCAAGTGCAGATAAGTAAACAAGGTCTGCCCGCTGCGCAGTTGCTTGCACTCCGCGAGCTGCGGCTCCTTGACCTTCACGACGAGATCGACGCTCGCGAAGATATCCGGGGCACTTTGCGCGATCACCGCGCCGGCCGCCTTATAGTGCGCATCCTCGAAGCCGATGCCCGCCCCGGCGCCGCTCTGCACCAATACTTGATGTCCCGAAGCCACGAGTTCGCGAACGCCCGCCGGCACCAAGCCGACTCGATACTCGTGAATCTTGATCTCTTTGGGGACGCCGATTTTCATGATGAGTGCTCCGCTAAGACGGGGGGTGGGATTCATAGCGTACGGCAGGGCGCCGCCGGAAAGTTGCAAAAACTGGTCTTCGGGGGCGGTCTGATGGCAGAATACAGCGCACTTTGCATGTTTCGCGCAAGAAACTGCCGCTTTTGGCCCGGAGCCTCGCAATGAAATTGGATCGCTACGATCGTGCCATCGTGCGCACACTGCAGCTCGATGGACGCATTACCAACAGTCAACTGGCCGAGAGCGTCAGCTTGTCAGAATCAGCGACGCTCAGACGCGTCCGCGCATTGGAGGAATCGGGTTTCATCGAGGGGTATACGGCGAGGATCAATCAACAGAAGGCGGGTTGCCCCGTGAATGTGTTCGTCAACATCACGTTGGAGCGGCAGGAACAGGCCCACTTGCACGCCTTCGAAGAGGCTGCGCGCAAGGTTCCCGAGGTGATGGAGTGCTACCTCATGTCGGGCGAATACGACTATCTGCTGCGGGTCGTGCTCGCCGACACCGCGGATTTCGAGCGCTTGCACAGTCAGCACCTCACGCGCCTGCCGAATGTCGCGCGCGTTCAGTCGAGCTTCGCGTTGCGCACGGTGCAGAAATCGCGCGAGCTTCCGGTTCGTTAGAGCAGCGCGCGAAGCGGGCACGCGGTTAGGTCTTGGGTTTGAGCACCAGCGAAAAGCTTATTTTCACCGCATCAGCCACCCACTCGGTGCTCTTCCAGTCGCCTTGCCCGGCGCCGAAATCGAGGCGCTT
>CAYRAC010000050.1:5628-13092 GCA_964422045.1 uncultured Steroidobacteraceae bacterium | reverse complement strand
TAATCGCCTCGTCATAGCTGCTGAGCGCGGCCGCAAGCTGCCCGAGATCCTTCAATGCATTGCCACGTTTGTAATAGGCATCCGCGTGATCCGGTGCCAGCACAATGACTCGCTCGAACAGCGCAATGGCCGCGGTAAGATCCTTTGCCTGATATGCGCCAAGCGCCTCGACATACCGCGCGTCCGCCTGGGGCGAAATTGCCGGTACCGCCTTGGGCCCAAAAAATTTGCGCAAGATGCCTGCCATGTAGGTGATTCCGGTCAGGCGCTGCTGCGACGCACAACACACCGCCAGCTAGCCTTCGGCGAGTTTTACCACACGCATGCCCTGCCTGCCCTGAGCGCGCATCGGCACCAGCAGGGGTGCGTCAGCGCTAAAAAAAGAGTCGGCCGTTAAGCCGGGTTCTGTCGTGGACAGTCATTCCTCTGGGATGCGCGTCGCCGCGCAGCTCTAGCGACCTACCCGAAAGCCCCATGCGGACCACATGGTGCGGCCGACATGCACCGCGTGCTTCCCTATTTGGTCTTGCTCCAGGTGGGGTTTGCCGTGCCGCCGATGTTGCCACCGGCGCGGTGCGCTCTTACCGCACCATTTCACCCTTACCGGCGCCGCTTGCGCGGCACTTAGGCGGTATCTTTCTGTTGCACTTTCCGTGGGCTCGCGCCCCCCAGGCGTTACCTGGCACCGTGCCCTATGGAGCCCGGACTTTCCTCCATGCGCTTGCGCACACAGCGACTGCCTGGCCGACTCTTGGGCAGCACCATACGCAGATATGGCGCCTAATGCGAGGCAGATTCTTCTTTTAGACGCAGCGCGCGCTTATAGGCTTGGTTGTCGCGTGCCTCGGTGATCTGCGCCGCCAGGCGCGCCGCCTGTTTCAGCGGCAACTCCGCCAGCAGGATTTTCAGCACCCGGTCGAGGGCGCCGCCATGGCCATCGGCCTCGGCGCCGCTGTGCGGCATTAGCGGCGCACCGGCGATCAGCAATACGATTTCACCCCGGCCGAAATCGGCGTCCGTTTGCGCCCGTGCCTTGAGTTCGGAGAGCGAACCGCGGTACGTCGCTTCATGCAGCTTGGTGATCTCGCGCGCCACTGTGGCGCTGCGCCCGCCGCCGAAAACTTGGGCGCAATCCTCGAGCGTCTCGCGCACCCGATGCGGCGCTTCGTACAGCACGAGAGTGCGCGATTCACCCGCCAGCAGGGTCAAACGCTTGCGCCGCGCCGCGCCGCGCGCCGGCAAGAAACCCTCGAAGCAGAAGCGATCAGTCGGCAGCGCGCCGATCGACAGCGCGGCGATTGCGGCGCACGGCCCGGGAACGGCGACGATCTCGAATCCAGCCGCTGCCACGCTGCGGACCAATTCGAAGCCCGGGTCGCTGATGGCGGGCGTACCGGCATCGCTCACCAGCGCGACCGACGCGCCTTGCCGCAGCCGCTCTATGATGTCTGCGGCGCGCTGCTTTTCATTGTGATCGTGCAGCGGCAACTGCGGCGTCTGAATGCCGAAATGCTTCAACAGCATGCCGGTATGGCGCGTGTCTTCGGCGGCGATGACGCAGCAACTTTGTAAAGTCGCGCGCGCGCGCGCCGACAGATCGCCCAAATTGCCGATCGGAGTCGCGACTACGTACAACCGCCCCGCCGCAGCATTAATCACTATAATCCGTGCCTCAAGTTTTGGATCAGGAGTGGAAGGGTATGGCAGCGATCTCTCGACGTCCACGGCTGCCGCAGTATGCGGCGCTCGCACTATCCTTGCTAATGGCTGCCTGCAGCCTGGTGCGACAGGAACAGGCGCCGGAGGACAAGCAGGAGCGTGCGCAGCGCCTCGCCCACGACGGCAAGCACGCGGACGCGGCGGATGCGTATTCTGAACTTGCCACCCTGCAACCGGCCAGCCACGACAATTACGAGCTGCTGAGCGCTGAACAATGGCTCGGCGCCGGCAATGTCGAGGCCGCGAAGAAATCGTTCGCGGCGGTTTCCCCCGACGCACGCACCCGCTTGCCGACCGAGCGCGCCTTGGTGGCCGCGGAAATCGCCTATGCCGAGAACGACGGCGCGGGCGCGATCCACGAGCTCGATCAAATTCCCGTGCCGACGGCCGCCGATCAGGCGCAGAACTATTTCTGGATCCGCGGTCGCAGCGCCTTTCTTACAGGACATCCGGTCGAAGGCACGCGCGCGCTGGTCGAGCGCGAACATTTTCTGAGCGATGCTGCGAGCCTGCGTGCCAACCGCGCGGAGTTGTACTCGAGGATAACGAGCGCCGCGGAGCACGGTCAGCCGATGAAAGTGCCGCCCAAGTCCGATCCCATCGTCGCGGGCTGGCTGGAGTTGGGACCCGTCGCCGTGGGACTCGCGCGCGACCCCACGCGAGCGGCCACGGCTTTGGCGAATTGGCGCCGCCTCTACCCGCAACATCCGGCGAACGACAGCGTTCTTTCCGGCGCATCGACGCAAATCGCCGCCGCTACGGAATTTCCGGATCAGATCGCGCTGTTGCTGCCGTTGTCGGGGCGCGCCGAAAGCGTCGGCGTGGCCGTGCGCGACGGCTTCGTCGCGGCTTACCTGGAACAAGCGGCCGCGAGCCGCCCGCGCCTGCGAATCTACGACGTTGCCGCCGAATCGGTGAGCAGCGCCTACGCCCAAGCCATCGCGGACGGCGCCGGTTTTGTCGTCGGCCCCCTCACCAAGGAAGACGTTGCGGCCGTCGTGCCGTTGAGCGGCGCGCGCACGCCGGTGCTCGCTTTGAACTTCGTAGCCGACTCGATGGCGACGCCGCGCAATTTTTACCAATTCGCATTGTCGCCGGAGGATGAGGCACGCAGCGTCGCGCGCCGCGTCGTAGCGGATGGCCGGATGAAAGGGGTGGCGATCGTGCCGAGCGGCGAATGGGGCAGTCGCGTCGTCGCGGCTTTTGCCGATGAATTGTCACATCTCGGTGGCACCGTGCTCGACAGCCAACGTTACGAGACCTCGCAAGTGGACTTCTCCGATATGATCAAACAGGTTCTGCAGGTGCATGTCGTCAAGGGCGAGCCGGCCACGCATCGCACGGATGCCGCGTTCGTGTTCGTGGCCGCCGCCTCCGCCGGAGTCGCCCGGCAAATCCTGCCGCAGCTGAAATTTCACTACGCCGGCGACGTGCCGGTGTACTCCACTTCGGATAGTTTCGAACCCGACTCCGCCGCCAACAGCGATCTTGACGGCATGCTGTTTCCCGACATGCCCTGGATGGTCGCGGATGATCCGGTCACCACGCAAATTCGCGACGGCGTGCGCGCGGCATGGCCGGCGCGCACCGCGCGCCGCGATCGATTGTATGCCTTCGGCTTCGACGCTTATCGCCTGGTGCCTGCATTGCGCTCGAAGTCGCCGGCCGAAGCCAGCGAGATCTCGGGGGTCACCGGCAAGCTGCACCTCGACGACCGCAACCGCATCCACCGTGAGTTGCAGTGGGCGCAAATCAAAAATGGGGAGCCGGCCGGACTATGATTGCCGTCGACATTGCCCGCTGCGGCGCGCTGGCCGTCCTGTCCGGGGCTCTGGCGGTCGCTCATGCGGCCTCGCCCGATAAGCCCGCAGCGGATCTCATCATCCGCCACGCGCGTATTTGGACCTTGAACCCGGCCCAGGCAGAGGCCCAGGCTGTGGCCGTTCTCAACGGCCGGATAGTCGCTGTCGGCTCCGACGGCGCCGTGCTGACTTGGGCTGGGTCACGCACGCAGGTCGTCGATGCTGAAGGCAAGCGGCTGTTGCCGGGCTTCAACGATGCGCACGTTCACTTCGAGGACGGCGGCGCCTCCCTGAGCGCCGTGCAACTGAACGATGCACCCAGCCTCGAGGTGTTCGTCAAGCGCATCGGCGACTACGCCGCGCGCGCGGCAAAAGGCGAATGGATACTCGCCGGCGACTGGGACGAGACAAAGTGGAGCCCAGCCAAATTACCGACCCGCCAGGATATTGACGCCGTAACGCCCAACAATCCGCTAGCCATCGACCGCTATGACGGGCATATGATCCTGGTCAACTCCAAGGCCTTGGCGCTCGCGGGCATCACAGCCGCAACCCCCAATCCTCCGGGAGGCGTGATCGTGCGCGACGCGGCCGGACAACCGACGGGCGCGCTTGCGGATGCTGCGGCCGGATTGGTCGAGAGAGTGATTCCCGAGCCGACCGCGGCACAACGGCGCCGCGCAATCGAGGGGGCGCTGCGGGAAGCCGCGAGGCGCGGCGTCACCAGCGTGCAGGACATGCGCGAGGATTACGCCAACCTGGCGGTGTACTCGGAGCTGTTGCGCGACGGCAAGCTCACGGTGCGGCTGTACGCCGCGCCACCGGTGAAAGCGGTGGACGACCAGGCGCGGCTCGGTATCGGCCGGGCTTTCGGCGGCCCGTTCTTGAGGATCGGCGCGCTCAAGATGTTCGCCGACGGATCGCTGGGCTCGCGCACCGCTTATTTCTTCGAACCCTTTCTCGATACGCCGGATATTCGCGGGTTGCTGGCGGAGGACATGCTGCCGCCCGGGCGGACCGGCCAGCGCCTGCTGCGCGCCGATGCCGCCGGTTTGCAGGTTTGTACTCATGCCATCGGCGATGCCGCCATATCCACCGTCTTGGATCTGTACGACGACGTCGCAACCGCCGACGGGCCACGCGACCGCCGCTGGCGGATCGAGCATGCGCAGCACATGGCTGCGCGCGATTTCGATCGCTTCGCGCAACTGCATGTGATCGCCTCGGTACAGCCTTATCAGGCGATCGACGATGGACGCTGGGCCGAAGCGCGCATCGGACATGAACGTGCGAGTAGAACTTACGCCTTCAGGACTTTCCTGGATCACGGCGTGCGCCTCGCATTCGGCACGGATTGGCCGGTCGCACCGCTCGATCCGATGCTGACGCTGTACGCCGCGACTACCCGCGCAACGCTTGACGGCAAGCATCCGGAGGGCTGGTTTGCGGAGCAAAAACTCAGCATTCAAGAGGCGATATTCGCCTACACCCTGGGATCGGCGTACGCGGAATTCCAGGAACACGACAAGGGGTCCATCGAGGTGGGCAAGCTCGCCGACCTCGTGCTGCTCAGCGAGGACGTGCTCGCAATTCCCGCGGCCAGGATCCGCGAGGTTCACGTGCTCAAGACTTGGGTCGGCGGCGAACCGGTATTCGACTCGAGCGCGACGCCCGTTCGGGCAGCCGCGAACTAGATGATGGTACGGCCGCGGAAGATTTCCGCGAGATTCACCTGCGTCTGGATTTCCCGCAGCGCCGCCTGCCAACGATCCGATCCCGTACACAACTTGCCGATCGCGGTGGTCGAAGCTTGCCAGTGCCGAGCGAGCACTTCGATTCCATCGGCAATGAGATCTTCGCCTAGCTGAAGTTGGTGCAATACGTTGTCAACTGCGGAATTCATCGCAAAACGCCTGTTTTTGATCTGGTGAACTCGATATTAGACCAAGATTTCGCGGCGCGAAAATGTCGCCGTAATAAGACATAAGACAGTTCTAGGCCGAATCATCCAGCTTGCGGACGCTGTTCCAGACGGCAATATCCCACGCGTTGTGAATGCCGATGAACATCAAGAGCACCAATACCGCGGCTACCCCGTACATGCTGACCTCTGGCCTCGTCCAAATGAGAACCGCCATCCCGAGCAGAGTTCCGTAAACTATTGTGGGCAGGATCACATTCCAGATCCAATCCTCGGCCACCGGCATGTAATCCTTGCTGATGCGTCCGATACTCGCTGCGATGGAGCCGACATAGGCGAGCCCCGCACATGCTGCTGCGCCAAACCCGAGACTTAAGCTGAGTACGCCCTGGTTCGGCATGCTGAGATAGGCGGCGAGCGCGAGCACGGCGCCGAAGTGCACGATCGTGGGCGTGACGTACGTGCGCAGGCCTTTGAGACTCACGCGTTTGGCCTCGGCGGCGAGCGCGATGACGACGAAAGTGAGTCCGGTGAGCCCCGCTGCCGACGAGCCGGTGATGACGTAGAAGTTGTCCCAGCCTGCCAAAAGCGAGTTTGTCATCGATGTGCCTCCAGGCGTCTGGCCAGCCGCCGAGTCCCGCCGACGGGCAGCAGAAAAAATTCCTCGTCCGCCACCCCTTTACCGCGCCGAGTATGCGCCAACTCGTGCAGCGGCAGGTCGGGCGGATCGTCGGCGAGCGAGAATGTTCCCCAATGCACACCGATGCTGCGTTTCGCGCCGAGGTCCAAGTGGATTTGCATGGCCTCATCGAGATCCACGTGTTGCTCCTTCATGAACCAGCGCGGCAGACATGCGCCGACGGCAATCAGCGCAATATCGAAGGCACCGCCCTGTGCCGTGGTTTGGCGCGGCGCGAATCGCTCGCGAATGTCGCGAAAGTCCTTGCTATAGCCCGTGTCGCCGCTGAAAAACCAATGCAGCTGAGCGCCGAGCACGGCCCAACTACCCCACAAGGTGCGATTGCGGTCGCTGAGGCAGCGGCCCGACCAGTGCTGCGCGGGCGTGAAATGAAATTCGACCTGCTCGTGGACCTGCATCTGCCCCCAATTGAGTTCGACCGCTCGCTCAATCCCGGCGCGCTTGAGCCACGCCTTGATTCCGAGCGGCACTAAGAATAACGGCGGGCCGCCGGCCTGGCGCGCGAGCGTTTGAATGCTGCCGCGGTCCAGATGATCGTAATGGTTGTGCGAAATGACCACGACGTCGATGTGCGGCAAGTCGCGCAAAGCGATACCCGGCGCCTGCAGTCGCGCGGGTCCGGCGAATTGCACCGGCGATGCGCGGCTGGAAAATATCGGGTCGGTCAGCACGTTCAAGCCGCAGGCCTGCACCAGCACGCTCGCATGACCGATCCACGTGACCGCCGGAATCATGGCGCCAGCCGCGACGGCATTTCCCTGCACGAAGTCAAGATCCGCGGCGACCGTCGGTATCGGCACGGTGGGCGCCGGCGGCAGCCGGCTGCGGACTCGCTCGAATTGCCAGCGCAACAGCTCGCCCAGCGATTTGGTGACCGATCCTATGTAATTGTTGCGATATTCGGGCATCCGCGCATTTTGCCACGAAGCAGGCGCATTCCCGGGCTGACGCACGGCGCTTGGGCCTGCATTCTGACGCCCGTGTCCGATCAAGCCTGGAAGCGCGGTGCGGTCGCAGAACAACTCGCGGCCGCATATCTCGAGAGCCAGGGTCTGCGGATTCTGGCGCGCAACTTGCGCTGCAAACTCGGCGAACTCGACCTCGTGTGCCTCGATCGCGGAGTGCTCGCGATCGTCGAAGTCAGACAGCGCATGCGCATCGACTACGGCGGCGCGCTCGCCTCGGTCGACCACCGCAAGCAGCGCAAACTGATGCGCGCCGCGCGATACTTCTTGTTGAGGCGCGCCGCATGGCGTGGTCTTATGATGCGCTTCGACGTCGTCGGCGTGCAGGGTCCAGCCGAGGGCCCGCAGCACATCGTC
>CAYRAC010000050.1:0-5618 GCA_964422045.1 uncultured Steroidobacteraceae bacterium | reverse complement strand
TTCTATTTGACGACTTGCAGTTTCGGGCGCTTCGCTTTGGAGCCGCTGTCCTTACCGGCCGCCGGACCGGGCGGCGGCACGTCGCTCGGATCGGGATCGGCATCACCTTCGGGAAATATCATGCCCTGGCCGGTTTCGCGTGCGTAAATCCCCAAGATCGCCCGCACCGGAACCTGGACGGCGAATGAAACGCCGCCGAAGCGCGCCTCGAAGCTCACCACGTCGTTGCCGAGCTTTAGCATCTGCGTCGCCGACAAACTCACGTTGAGGACGATTTTACCGTCTTTGACGTATTGGCGCGGCACGCTGACCCCTTCGGCGGCCGCGTCCACCACGATGTGCGGCGTCTCGCCGCTATCGGAAATCCACTCGTGCAGGGCACGCAACAGGTAAGGGCGTCGCGGCTTCAATGTCGCATACCCCGCTCGACTTCGGTGAGGCAGGAGCGGAAAGTCGAGCGCGAGAAAATCGAATTCATGTACTTCGTGATCGGCTGAGCTTGCACCGGCAGCTCGATGCCGTAACTCGGCAAGCGCCAGAGTATCGGTGCGATGCTGGCATCGACCAGGGAAAACTCGTCGCTGAGGAAAAACGGCTTGGCCTTGAATACATCGGCGCTGGCGCAAATCGCCTCGCCCAGGACCTTGCGGCTGTGTGCCGCGGTCTTGCTCTGCGGGTCCAACTCGATGTCGCGGGCCAACGCGTACCAGTCGCGCTCCACCCGATACAGCGCGACGCGAAATTGAGCGCGGGTCACCGGATCGATAGGCATCAACGGCGGATGCGGAAACCGCTCATCCAGGTATTCGATGATGACGCGCGAGTCGTACAACACCAGGTCTCGATCCACCAGAGTGGGCACGCTGTGATAGGGGTTCAGATCGAGCAGATCTTCCGGAAGATCGTTGACGTCGACATTGACCAACTCAATGGCGATGCCCTTTTCGGCAAGTACCAAGCGCGTCCGGTGACTCCAGGGGTCAGCCGGTGCGGAAAAGAGGGTCATCACCGAGCGACGTGCCACTAACGCAATCTCCTAAGGAGCAAGACACGGGAATCCCCGCTGCTGCGTCAGTGAACGTCCTTCCAGTACTCTTTCTTCAGTAAGTAGGCGAACACAAAGAACACCAGCAAAAATAGCGTCACAAAAACGCCCATCGATTGGCGCTTTTCCTTGACGGGCTCACCGACATAGTCCAGGAAATTCGCGATGTCCCGAACAAACTGATCATACTCCTCTGGCTTGAGCGCGCCCGGAGTCATTGCATCCACCCCCACCAACACCATCCTGGCGCTGCCGCGCTCGTCGGGCTCGTTCTTGAACACCGGCTTCTGTAAACCCTGCAATGTCTGCAGGACATGCGGCATCGCAGCGCCCGGGAGATACAGATTGTTCACGCCCCAGGGCCGAGTTTTGTCGGCGTAGAAGCCCTTGAGAAACGAATACAAATAGTCCGTGCCGCGCTCGCGGGCCATCAGCGACAAGTCTGGAGGCTGCTTGCCGAACCAGGCCTCGGCATCCTTCGGCATGGCGGAATTGATCGGATCCACCGCTTTATCCGTAGTGAACATCAAATTGGCCGTCAGTTCCGATTCGGGAATCTTGAGGTCCGCCGCCAGCCGGTTGTAGCGCAGGTACTTGAGCGAGTGGCAGCCCGAGCAATAATTCATGAAATTGCGAGCGCCGCGCTGCAGGGACTCCATGCTCTTGATGTCCGTGCCCGACGGCAGCAGCGCCATGTCGCCCTCCTCGGCCAGGGCATTACCCGCGGAAAAGAGCGCAATAGCAGTGAATACCCAGCTTTTAACCATGGACTGTGACCCTTTCCGGCACCGGCTTCACGCTCTCGAATTTCGTGTACCAGGGCATCAGCAAAAAGAAAGCAAAATACAAAACCGTGCAGATTTTGGCCAACGTCGGGTAAATGCCGGACGGCGGTTTCAGGCCGCAGAGTCCGAGGCAGACGAAGGAAAGTACGAAGATGGTCAACATGATCTTGTATATCGGACCACGGTAGCGAATCGAGCGCACCGGCGAGCGGTCGAGCCATGGCAGGAAAAACAGCACGACGATCGAAGCGCCCATCACCAGCACGCCCCAGACCTGCGTGCCGGCGAACGACGGAACGGCGCGCAACATGGCGTAGAAAGGCGTGAAATACCACACCGGCGCGATGTGTGGCGGAGTCTGCAAGGCGTTCGCCGGCTCGAAGTTCGGCGATTCCAGGAACAGGCCGCCGAATGTCGGCGCGAAGAAGATCACGCCGCAAAACAACAGCAAAAAGCCGGCGACGCCGACCGTGTCCTTCACTGTGTAGTAAGGATGAAACGGGATGCCGTCGAGGGGATGCCCGTTGGCGTCCTTGTACTTCTTGATTTCGATGCCGTCCGGATTATTGGAGCCCACCTCGTGCAGCGCCATCAAGTGCGCGATCACCAAAAATACCAACGCCAACGGCAACGCCGCAACATGCAGCGCAAAGAACCGGTTCAAGGTGGCGTCGGCGATGTAGTAATCGCCGCGAATCCATTCGACCAGCGTATCGCCGACATACGGCACACTGCCGAATAGCGAGACGATGACCTGCGCGCCCCAATAGCTCATGTTGCCCCAGGGCAGCACATAACCCATGAATCCCTCGGCCATCAGCAGCACGAAAATCAGGCAGCCGAAAATCCAAATCAGTTCCCTGGGTTTGCGATGCGATCCGTACAACAGCGAGCGGAACATGTGTAGATAAATCACGATGAAAAACGCCGATGCGCCGGTCGAGTGCATATAGCGGATCAACCAGCCCCAGTCGACGTCTCGCATGATGTATTCGACCGAGGAGAACGCCTCGGCGGCCGACGGTTTGTAATTCATCGTGAGGAAAATGCCGGTGATCAGCTGGTTGACGAGCACAACTATGCTGAGAACGCCGAAGTAGTACCAAAAGTTGAAGTTCTTCGGTGCGTAGTACTCGGCGACTTGCTCCTTCCAGAGCTTGGTCAGCGGAAACCGCTGATCGATCCAGCCGATCAAACTTCCGCCTTTGCTGCTGTCGGCGGACTCGGGTGCTGCGGCCATCGCGTCAACCTCTCGCTATTAAGCTTTCTTGGGGGCGTCGTCGACGCCTATTGTGATTCTCGCGCCGTCCGCGAACACGTAAGGTGGTACGGTCAGGTTCTTGGGCGCCGGCATGCTCTTGAAGACGCGGCCCGACAGGTCGTACTTCGAACCATGACAGGGGCAATAGAACCCGCCCGGCCAGTTCGCTCCCAAATCGGCGCCGGCGACCTGGAAGGAATTATTCGCTTCGAACGCGCCCAACGGCGAGCACCCGAGATGGGTGCATACCGCCAATCCGACCCAATACTCGGGGTTGCGCGCGCGCGCTGCACCGGTGGCCTTTATATACTCGGGCTGGATCGAATCGTCGGACTGCGGATCGGCGAGCAGCGCATCGTGGCCGCCCAACTGATCGATGATTCCCTTGACACGGCGCACGACGAAAACGGCTTGGCCGCGCCAAACCACTTTCAACATCTGTCCGGCCTCGAGCTTGGACGCATCCACCTCGACCGGAGCCCCGAGCGCTTTGGCGCGCGCGCTGGGTTGCCACGATGCCAAGAAAGGAACGGCGGCGAACGCAACGCCGATCGCCCCGGTGCCGACCGTGGCCGCTGTCAACAAGCGGCGCCGGCTGTGGTCAACGTCTTCGCTCATTCAATCGCCCCCGAAATGTTGACAAATCTTCACGCAAACCTCTCCGGCCGCGGTGTTTCCCAAAGAATAATGGGAGCGCATTATACACAAGTGGATTTCCCTTAAGGGCCTTAGGAGCGGATTACTTGCAGCATGCTCGCGTCTTCGCGAGTTTCTTGATCAGAGCTGTGATCGTCGGCCTGGCGGCGGCATTTCTCGTGGTCTGGTGGAAACCTGCGCTCTTGGGCAAGACGACCCTTCCGGCGCAGAGCACTCCGCCGGCCGCGGGGCGACCCATTGTGGTCATGCAGAGCTTTGCCGATGCGGTCGCGCGGGCTTCGCCTGCCGTGGTAAATATTTATACCGAACGCGTGGTTACGGAACGCACTCAATCACCCGCGCTCAGTCAGCTGTTCGGCGACTACTGGCCGAGCTATCGCCAGCGTGTCGAACGCAGCTTGGGGTCAGGGGTGATCGTCGATGCCGCGGGAACCATCGTGACGAACCAGCACGTCATCGCCGGCGCCGATTCCATCAAGGTGCAGCTCGCCGACGCGCGCATCGCGGGCGCGAGCATCGTCGGCCAAGACCCGGACACGGATATCGCCATCCTGCATCTGGACATCGGCAAGCTACCCATCATGCCGGTAGGGCGCTCCGATACGCTGCGCGTGGGCGATATCGTACTCGCAATCGGCAATCCCTACGGTCTCAGCCAAACGGTCACGCAAGGCATCGTGAGCGCCACCGGCCGCGGTCAGCTCGGGCTCGCCACCTTCGAGAATTTCATTCAAACCGATGCCGCGATCAATCTCGGCAATTCGGGCGGCGCGCTCATCGACGCGCAAGGCGATCTGGTCGGAATCAACACCGCCGTGCTGAATCGCGCCTACGGCGGACCCGAAGGCATCGGATTTGCGATTCCGGTTAATCTAGTACGCGGTGTAATGGAGCAAATCCTCGCGCACGGACATGTGGTGCGCGGCTGGTTGGGCTTCGTGCCGCAAGATTTGACCGAAGAACAAGCGGCGCAGTTGGGAATCCCTTCGGGAGGCGGGGTGACCATCGTGAATATTCTGCGCACGAGTCCGGCGTACCAGGCCGGCATTCGTCCGGGGGACCTCGTGACTGCCTTGGCCCATGAACCGGTCCGCAACTCCCAGGACCTCGTCAGCCGGGTGGCGGCGCTGCCGCCAGGCTCAGAAGTCGAAATCGAAGGCCGCCGCGAGCGCCAGTCGTACAAACTCGCACTCAAGGTGTTGGAGCGGCCGACGAGCCCGGCGCAACCCTAGGGAGACAAGTCAAGCCGGGGTGCGGCGGATTTTGGCCCCGAGTTGCTGCAGCTTCTCCTCGATCGCTTCGTAGCCGCGGTCGATGTGATAGATCCGTTCGATCTCCGTGCGGCCGTCGGCGACCAGTCCCGCCAGCACGAGACTCGCCGACGCGCGTAGGTCGGTCGCCATGACCGGCGCGGCGGTGAGCTTGTCGACGCCCTTGATGATCGCCGTATTGCCTTCCAGACGGATCTCAGCGCCCATGCGCCGCATTTCCAACATGTGCATGAAGCGATTCTCGAAAATCGTTTCGATGATCGTGCCGACGCCGCTGGCGACGGTGTTGAGCGCGGCAAATTGCGCCTGCATATCGGTCGGAAAAGCCGGATACGGCGCGGTGCGGATGTCGACCGCAGCGGGGCGTCGCCCGCGCATGTCGACTTCGATCCATGTATCGCCGGTCCCCACTTTGGCGCCCGCTTCGCGCAGCTTGCCGATCACGGCATCCAAGTGCTCGGGGCGCGTATTCTTGACGCGGATCTGACCGCCGGTGATGGCGCTCGCGACCAGGTAGGTGCCGGTCTCGATACGATCGGGCAGTACTTCGTAGGCCGTGCCGTTGAGTCGCGTGACACCCTCGATGACAATTTTGTCGG
>CAYRAC010000049.1:0-13156 GCA_964422045.1 uncultured Steroidobacteraceae bacterium | reverse complement strand
CTGGTCGTGGCTGATTACCGCCTACCTGCTGATCGCCGTGATGCCGGTGCTCGCGGGCGCGGTCACGATGCTCTTGACCGATCACTTCTTCAAGACCAGCTTTTTCAACGCCGCGGGCGGCGGCGATCCCGTGATGTTCGAACACATTTTCTGGTTCTTCGGACATCCCGAGGTCTACATCATGATCCTGCCCGCGTTCGGCATCATTTCCGAGATCCTGCCGACGTTCTCGCGCAAGCCCCTGTTCGGCGCGACCTCGATGATCTACGCCATCGCCTCGATCGCCTTCCTGTCGTTCATCGTCTGGGGCCACCACATGTTTGTCGACGGCATGCCGGTGGCGGCGCAATTGTTCTACATGATGTCGACCATGCTGATCGCGGTGCCCACCGGCGTGAAGGTGTTCAACTGGACGGCGACCATGTGGCGCGGGTCCCTGTCGTTCGAGCCCCCCATGCTGTTCGCGGTCGCGTTCCTGTTCCTGTTCTCGATCGGCGGATTTTCCGGGCTGATGCTCGCCATCGTTCCGGCCGACTTCCAATACAATCAAACCTACTTCGTAGTCGCGCACTTTCACTATGTGCTGGTGCCAGGCGCCATATTCGGCATCATGGCCGGGGTGTACTACTGGCTGCCGAAGTGGACCGGCCACATGTACAACATGACCTTGGCCAAGACGCACTTCTGGCTGTCGGCGATTTTCGTCAATGTGTTGTTCTTCCCGCAGCATTTCCTGGGATTGGCAGGAATGCCGCGGCGTATCCCTGATTACGCCGTGCAATTCGCCGACTGGAACATGGTGTCATCCATCGGGGGCTTCGCGTTCGGGCTGTCGCAGGTTCTGTTCGTCATCGTGATCGTGCAGTCGGTACGCGGCGGTCAGAAGGCGAGCGCGCAAGTCTGGGAAGGGACGCATCCCACCGGCCTCGAATGGACGTTGCCGTCGCCCGCACCGTATCACAGCTTCACCACGGCTCCGCACATCCCATGAGCACGGCCGAAACCGACATCAAAGCCGGCGCAACGCGGCGGCGCGTGCGCAACGGCGCTTTGGGGTTGGGCTGCATCGCGCTGGCGGTCTACTTTGCCTTCATCGCATTGCTGGTGTATCGCAGTCATCACTGATGGAACCGGTCGATCCGAAAAAAAGCGCCAACCGCAAGCTTGTCAGGGCGCTGCTGATCATGACCGCGGGCAGTTTCGCGTTCGGCTGGGCCTTGGTACCGCTGTATGACGTTTTGTGCCGCGCGGCGGGCATCGGCAACGCCGAAGCCAAGGCCGGCAGGGCGGTGGCGCACGAAGCGATTGATCCGAACCGGGAGGTGACCATCGAATTTCTGGCGCAACCCGCCTCGGTGGGCAGCTTCGATTTCCGGCCGCAGCTCGCCTCGATGCGGGTGCATCCGGGAAAACTCTACGACGCGGTCTTTCACGCCAAGAACTTGACCACAAGTGCATCGGTGGCGCAGGCCGTTCCCAGCATTTCACCAACCGGCACGGCCAGGTATTTTCGCAAGACCGAGTGCTTTTGCTTCAGTCCGCAGAAATTTGCGGCGGGTGAGGAGCGCGATCTCCCCGTGCGCTTCATCGTCGACCCGGCGTTGCCGGACAATGTGGACAAGCTGACGCTGGCCTATACGGTCTACGACACCACACAATCGTCAACACGCCGCTAGTCAAACGAATTAAACTACTGTTTTCATTCATCGTTTAGAGATCGAATCATGGCGCAAGCGCACGCTGATGCAGATAAATACTACATCCCCCACTCAAGCCCGTGGCCCATCTATGGATCCTTAACGCTGTTCACGTTGATGTCGGGCGCCATCGCCACCCTCGACGATTGGCTTCCGGCCTATGCCCTGATCCCCGGTTTCCTCATGCTGGTGCTGCTGTTCGTGTTCTGGTTCCACACCGTCATCGGCGAGAACCAGGCGGGCATTTACAACCTGGCGGTCGACCGCTCCTTCCGCATGGGGATGATGTGGTTCATTTTCTCCGAGGTGATGTTCTTCGCCGCCTTTTTCGGCGCGCTGTTCTATGCGCGAAATTTTTCCGTTCCGTGGCTGTCGGGCGACGGCGTGAAAATCTTCACCAAGCTTCTGCTGTGGAATAACTACGACGGGGCGTGGCCGACCAATGGTCCGGCCGCCGTGGGTCCGCGCGCCAACGGCACGTTCGAAACCATTCCGGCGATTGGCCTGCCCGCGATCAATACTGCCATCCTGCTCACCAGCAGCGTGACGGTGACAATCGCGCACCACGCCCTGCTCACCGGGCATCGCGCGCGCTTGAAGATCTTCCTCGCGCTGACCTTCTTATTGGGCTTCACCTTCGTAGGGTTGCAGGCCCACGAGTACCACGAGGCGTACTCGGAGCTCGGACTGCAGCTCGGTACCGGCATCTACGGCTCCACGTTCTTCATGCTCACCGGGTTTCACGGCATGCACGTGACCGTGGGCGCCATCATGTTGACGGTGATCTGGTTCCGGGTGATGAGCGGTCACTTCACGCCGCAGCGACATTTCGCCTTCGAGGCGGTCGCGTGGTACTGGCACTTCGTCGACGTGGTGTGGCTCGGGCTGTTTACTTTCGTCTACTGGCTGTAGCCCGGCGTCACGTGCGGCGGGTCGATCCACCCGCTGTAGTAGGCGACGATCAGCAGCACGAACAGCGCAACCGACAGGCCGATGCGCCAGGCCAATGCCTTGACCATCTTGCCGCCATCCTCCGGCTTGCTGCTGGTCAAGTGGTACAGGGCTTTGCCGAGACTGATCAAAATCAGTACCAGCATTGCGACCACGAGATATTTGAATTCCACAGCCGCCCGGCGCTCGAGAACAGGGCAGACAGTATATCGTGCCATTGAAAATCGGTTCTCGCCTGTTCACGCCGCGGCCGTTTACGACGCTGCTCACGATCGTGCTGATCGCTTTGCTGATTTCGCTCGGCCGCTGGCAGCTGCGCCGCGCCGATGAGAAGCGCGCCTTGTTCGATGCGTTCGCCGCGGGCGCCGACGCGACCCAACCGATTTCGCTGCGGACACCGGCCGTGCGGCGCTATCAGCACGTCGAGGCCGAGGGCCGCTACGATCAGACCCGGCAGATATTGATCGACAACATGGTCGATTCGGGTCGCGCCGGCTATTTTGTGATCACGCCGTTTGCGCTCAGCGGCGGCGGCTGGGTGCTGGTGAATCGCGGCTGGGTGCCTCTGGGTGCGAGTCGCAGCGAGCGGCCGGCGATCGCGGTGGCGGACGATGCGCGGCGCTTGCGCGGGCGCGCCGATAACATGCCGAGCCCCGGCATCCAAATGGGCACCAAGGCGGCGCTGGCGCCGCCCTACCCGGTGGTGGCCGGTTTCCCCAGTCACCGCGAGATCGAGCAACTCCTGCGCGAGTCGTCCTGGACGCGGGCAAGCGATTTGGTGCTGCTCGACCCCGGCGAGCCGGACGGCTACGTTCGCCATTGGTCGGCACCCGGTTTTCCGCCGCTGCGTCACATCGGCTATGCGGTGCAATGGTTCGCCCTGGCGCTGACTCTGTTCGTCATCTACGTCGTTACCAATGTCCGGCGCGCCCGCGAACCCCTATGAGCAATCAGGCGGTACGAGATCGGCGTCACCGTCGGCAGCTGATCGGCTTGGCGCTGCTGTTTTTTGCGCCGTTGGCGCTCGCCTTCTATTTGTATTACGGCCCGGCATGGCACCCCGCCGGCCACGTCAACTCCGGAGATCTGATCGTGCCGGCGCGGCCGTTGCCGCCGCTCTCCTTGCCCCGCTTGGATTCGGGACAGACCGATCCGGCTTTTTTGAAAGGCAAGTGGACTTTCCTGTACGTCATATCGGGTCCCTGCGGCCCGAGTTGCCTGAAGCGTCTGTACGACACGCGCCAGGTGCGATTGGCGCTCGATCGAGACATGAATCGGGTGCAGCGCGTTTTCATAGGCGATGCGGGATGCTGTGATTTGAAGGTGCTGCGCGAACAGCATCCGGACTTGATCGAGATTCGCGCGAGCGCGGCCGCCGCGCCGCTGCTCACCCTGCTGCCGACGGATGCAGCGAGCCCCGGCCATGCGCCGCGCGTGTATCTCATCGATCCGCTTGGGAATCTCATGATGTCTTATGCAGCGCAAGCCAGACCCAAGGGCATGCTCGAAGACATGAAACGCTTGCTGCGACTGTCGTCCATCGGCTGACACCATGAGCCCACGGCGACGACTGATTTGGTTCAGACGCGTTGCCCTCGCGGGCGCGGGGCTGGCGGCCGCCGTGGTCGTGCTCGGCGCCTGGGTGCGCCTCACCAATGCAGGCCTCGGCTGTCCCGACTGGCCGGGCTGCTACGGCCATGTATACCCGAACACGGGACTCGTGCCTGCCGCCTCCGCCTTGAGTTTCGCCAAAGCACTGCACGAGATGATTCACCGCTATGTGGCGACGAGCCTCGGAATCGTCATCGTGATCCTGGCTGTCTGGGCGCTGCGCTTTCGCCACGACCGCGATCAACCGGTGATACCCGCCGTTCTGGCGTTCGTCGTGGTGTGCCTGCAAGGCGCATTGGGCGCGCTGACGGTGACGTTGCTGCTCCGGCCGCTGATCGTGACCGCTCATTTGCTCGGCGGCCTCACCACCTTCGGCCTTCTGTGTTGGCTGTCGCTGCCTCCCGGGACTCGATTGACCGCGCAAGACCACTCGCTGCGCCGCTATGCCCGTGCCGGCCTCGCCGTGCTGATCCTGCAAATCGCGCTCGGTGGCTGGACCAGCACCAATTACGCCGCCGCGGCCTGTCCAGATCTGCCCACCTGCCAGCGCTCCTGGTGGCCGGCGATGGACTTTAGAGACGCCTTCGTGCTGTGGCGCGGCCTCGATATCGACTATGAAGGCGGTGTGCTGGCCAATGCCGCGCGCACGGCCATTCACGTCAGCCACCGCCTCGGCGCGGTGGCGGCCGGTTTGATCCTCACCGGTCTTGGAGTCCTCACCATCGCACGCGCCCGAAGTCCGCGATTGAAACGGGCCGGCGCCTGGTTGCTGCTCGCCGTTGCGATGCAGATCTCGATCGGCCTGTCTACCGTGCACTGGGGCGTCCCCCTGGGCCTCGCGACTCTGCACAATGCGGGGGCGGCGTTTCTCGTGCTCTGCATGGTGAATCTACTGCGCGCGTTGTCGCCGCCCCGCGGTGGGCCGCCCCGCGGTAGGCCGCCCCGCGCGATCGGCATGGTACCCTTGCCGCGTGTCGACTCTGCCCGATAGTCCGCCCATCAGCCTCGTCAGCATCAGCCGCTGGCGGGATTATTTGGAGCTCACAAAGCCGAAGGTCAGCCTGTTGATCGTGTTCACCGCCGTCGTCGGCATGGTGCTGGCTTCGCCCGGCGTCGTGCCGCTACCGGCGTTGCTGTTCGGCACATTGGGCATCGCCTTGGCATCCGGATCGGCCGCTGCGTTCAATCATGTGCTCGATCGGCGCATCGATGAACGCATGGCGCGCACACGACGCCGGCCATTGCCGACGGGTCATCTACAGTTGCGACAGGCGGTGGCATTCGCTTCGCTGCTCGCCGCCGCCTCCATGCTCATCCTGTGGCTGCTGGTCAACGGTCTGACGGCCGCGCTGACTTTCTGCTCGTTGATCGGCTACGCCATGATTTACACGCTGTGGCTGAAGCGTGCCACGCCGCAGAATATCGTCATCGGCGGTGCCGCCGGCGCGGCGCCGCCGGTGTTGGGTTGGGCCGCGGTCACCAACACGGTCGACCCGCAGGCGCTGCTCTTGTTCTTGATCATTTTCACGTGGACGCCGCCGCACTTCTGGGCGCTGGCGATCGCGCGGCGCGACGACTACGCCAAGGTGGGCATTCCCATGCTGCCGGTGACACACGGCATCCCCTACACGCGGCTGCAGATCGTGCTGTACACCATTCTGTTGATCCTGAGCACGTTGTTGCCGTTTCTCACCGGAATGAGCGGCCTGATCTATCTGGGCGCGGCGCTGCTGTTGAATGCGCGCTTTCTGTACTTCGTGCTCGCCTTGCATCGCGGCGTGCGGCCGGACCTGCCGATCCGCACCTTCAGGTTCTCGATCACCTATTTGATGTTGCTGTTCGCCGCGCTGATCATCGATCATTACTTTTGGATCAAGGCGTAGGCGCCGCGGCCGGGACTAGCTGTGGGCGCTGTCGAGCGCCTGCCCGGCGATCGGCAATTCACGCAGGCGCTTGCCGGTGGCCGCGAATATCGCGTTACACAGTGCCGGCGCCACCAACGGCACGCCGGCTTCGCCGATGCCGCCCGGCGCCTCGTCGCTGTCGATCAGATGCACGTCGAGTTCGGGCAATTCATTGTTGCGCAGCACCCGATAGCTGTTGAAATTCGTTTGCCGTACCTGACCGCCGGCGATCGTCACTTCGCCCCACAGTGCGGCCGAGAGGCCGAATACAATGCCGCTTTCAATTTGTGATTCGACGATTCGCGGGTTGACCATTTGACCGCAATCGACGACGCACACGATCTTGTGCACCCGGACTTCGCCGTCGGCGATCGATATTTCGGCGACCTGCGAAATGTGCGTCGTATAACCTTCCATCAGCGCGACGCCTTGAAATCGTCCGGCCGGCGCCCTGCCCCAGCCGGCGCGCTGCGCGGCCAGCTCAAGCACGCGCCGCTGGCGCGGCTTCTTATCGAGATGCAGCATGCGAAAATCATAAGGATTCTTGCCGGCAACATGCGCCAGTTCATCCATGAAGCTCTCGATCACGAAGCAATTGGGCGCGTGACTCACCGAACGCAGGTAGCCCACATCGATGCCGATCTCCTGGCGCGAATAGCTCACCGCCAGATTCGGAACGTCATAAAGATTATTGACCGCCGCCTCGATCACCGAATCGTCCACCCCTTTGACGGGCGGAAACATGCGCGCCGTTATCGACGGGCTGGTGATGTGTAATTTCCAGGCGACGAGTCTGCCGCCGGCATCGATCCCGCCGCTCACCTGTTCGTACGCCGGCGGACGATAGGTGTCGTGCGTCATGTCATCTTCGCGCGTCCAAATGACTTTGACGGGGACCCCGAGCGCCTGCGAGGCTTGCACCGCGGCGGGAATGAAATCCACATCGAGACGCCGGCCGAAACCGCCGCCGATCAGCGTCGTGATGACCCGCACCTGCGCCGGCTGCAATCCGGCCGCCGCTGCCGCAGTGATCTGCGACACTTGTTGAACTTGCGTGCCTACGTACAGATCGCAGCCGTCGGCTTTGACATCGGCCGTGCAATTCATCGGCTCCATGGTGGCGTGGGCGAGAAGCGGCAGGTAGTAAGCGGCGCTCAGCGAGTGTTGCGCCGATGCCAGCGCGCCCTGCACATTGCCATCGGCGCGCGCCGACAGCCCGGGGCCCGCCGCGGCGGTCTTTATCAGCAGCGCGCGGATGGCGGCGTTGTCGAGCCGCACGTTGGCGCCCGGATCCCACACGATCACCAGCGCGTTGCGCGCCTTCAAAGCCTGCCAGTAATGATCCGCCACGACCACGACACCGCTCGCGGTGCTGAGCACCTTGCGCACCCCCGGCAGCTTCTCCGCGACCCTCGAATCGAGGGACTGCACCTTGCCGCCCAACACGGGACTTTGCGCGAGCGCGGCATACAGCATACCGGGCAGCTTTACGTCGATGCCAAACTCGGCGCTGCCGTCGAGCTTCGCGGGCGTGTCGATGCGCGGCCGCGATTTGCCGATGATTTGGAAGTCGGCCTTGGGCTTCAGCGGCACGTTCTTCGGGATCGGCAGTTGCGCCGCCGAATCAGCCAGCTCGCCGTAGCTGAGCACCGCGCCCCGCAGGTTGACGACGCTGCCATTCTCAGCCCGGCATTCCTTCGGGTCGACCCGCCAGCGCTGCGCGGCGGCGGCGATGAGCATGGTGCGCGCGGTCGCACCGGCCATACGCAACTTGTCATACGCATCCTGCACGCTGTTGCTGGTTCCGGTCACCTGCCCGCCGTTTCCGGGGTTGACGTAAGCATCACCCACCGGGGCCGGCACGATTCGTATTGCGTTCAAATCGATGCCGAGTTCCTCGGCCAACAGCATGGGCAGCGCCGTATAAACGCCCTGGCCCATTTCGGAACGGTCGACGATGACCGTGATCGAATTATCGCGGCCGATTTTCAGCCACGCGTTCAATTGCGCCGCGGCCGATGCCCGGCCGGCTCGCGCAGCCGTTGCGGAATTCGATCGGCCGACGGCGGCGGGCAGGAGCGCCAATACCAGACCGCCGCCGAGACTGGCCGTCGCGCCGAGAAAATCGCGCCGGCTAAGGTCGGAAACGCGGTTCATTTTGCCGCGCTCGTCTCGAGCAGCGCCGCTGCGCGGCGTATCGCCTTGCGGATTCTGGGGTAGGTGCCGCAGCGGCAAATATTGCCGGACATTGCCGCATCGATATCCGCGTCGTTGGGTCGCGGATTGGCGTGCAGAAGCGCCGCCGCCGACATGATCTGCCCCGACTGACAGTAGCCGCATTGAGGGACGTCGATCTCGAGCCACGCCTTCTGCACCGGGTGGCTGCGATCCGGCGACAACCCTTCGATGGTCGTAACGGACTTGCCCGCCACGGCGCTCAAAGGCAGCACGCAGGAGCGCGTCGCGGCGCCGTCGATGTGCACGGTACACGCGCCGCACAATGCCATGCCGCAGCCAAATTTCGTGCCGGTCATGCCGAGATGATCGCGCAACACCCAGAGCAGGGGCGTATCGGGCGCGGCGTCCACGTTGACCATCTTATTGTTGACCGTAAGTGTCGGCATGTAACCGATGGTACGCGGATTCAGGAAGCGAATGCTACGATGGCGCGATGCCTACTTCAACGAGCTTTTATGCGCGGGTGTTCGCGCTCGTCGTAGCCGCTGCGCTGGGTTATGCGCTGATTCTGATTTTCCTGCCATTTGTCGGACCGCTGACGTGGGCGGCTTTTCTCGCCTTCCTGCTCTATCCCCTCAATCTGCGCTTGCGGCGGCGATTTTCCGGACGCGGGGTCGCGGCCGGTGTCCTGACGGGTTTGGCGCCGGTTATGATACTTCTGCCGCTGAGCGCGTTGTCGGTCGATTTCGTGGCGCAGATTTCGGTGCTGATGCAGAAAGTGCAGAAATCGGCGGCGACTCTCGACATCAAATCGCTGTCGGATCTGCAGCAATTTCCCTGGATCGCACGCGTCAACGCCTGGCTGGAATCGTACGCGGGAATTTCGGCGCAACAAATTCAAACCGGGCTCGTATCGGGCAGTCGCGAAATACTGAAGCGCGCGGCCAGCATGGGCGGCGGAATTTTTCTGGATGCCTTGGGTTCGTTACTGGCGTTTGCGATCATGTTGTTTCTGTTGTTCTTTTTCCTGCGCGACGGCGACACCATGCTGACGCGCGCGCGCCGGCTGATCCCTTTGAACGAAGAACGAAAAGAGCGCTTGTTCCGGCAATTGGGCGGCGTCACGCGCGCCATCGTCGTCGGAACGAGCGTCACCGCGCTGCTCGAGGGAGTGCTCGTCGGCATCGGCTTTACGATTGCGGGGCTGCCCTCTCCCGTCGTGTTCGGTGTCCTCGCGGCCCTGCTCTCGATGCTGCCGGTGGGCGGTGCCGCCTTCGTGTGGGGCCCCGCCGCGATCTGGCTGTTCATCGACGGGCATTGGGGGTTCGGCATCTTCATGGTGGCCTGGGGCTTCTTGTTAGGCGGCCTGGACAACGTTTTGCGTCCAATGCTCATATCGGGCCGGGCGCGAATTTCCGCGCTGGCGGTATTCCTCGGCGTTCTCGGCGGCATTCCTGCATTCGGTGCCATCGGCGTGATTGCCGGGCCGGTCGTCCTGTCGCTGGCACTCGCGCTGATCGAGTTCGCCGAGGAAGGCCGCCCGCAAATTTCTTGAATTGTCCAGAGGCTGCGTAACCGGCCGTCTGCAGTACAATCCGCGCCCTTATGGACGTATCGCATCTTCTCGACGGGCTCAACGACGACCAGCGCCAGGCGGTGGCCTCGCCCCTGGGGGCGGCCCTGGTATTGGCCGGCGCCGGCAGCGGCAAGACTCGGGTGTTGGTGCATCGCGTCGCATGGTTGATCCAGGTCGAGGGGGCATCGCCCAACAGCATATTGGCGGTCACGTTCACCAACAAGGCGGCGGCCGAGATGCGCGGCCGCATCGAGACATTGCTCGGCATGCCGGGCGGCGCGATGTGGCTCGGAACGTTCCATGGACTCGCCCATCGGCTGCTGCGCATTCATTGGCGAGAAGCGGGGCTGCCGCAAAGCTTCCAGATTCTCGACTCCGAGGATCAAGCTCGCATCCTGCGCAAGGTGTTGAAGGCGCTCGATCTGGACGAAACCCGCTGGATACCGCGCGAAATCCTCTGGTTCATCAATGCGCAAAAGGACGAGGGTCACCGCGCCAAGCACATCAAGGACGACGGCGACCCGACGCGCCGGCAACTGATCAAAATCTACCAGGCGTACGAAGAGGCCTGTCAGCGCGCCGGCGTCGTGGATTTCGCGGAATTGCTGCTGCGCGCCTACGAATTGTGGCGCGACAATCCGTCCCTGCTGCAGCACTACCGCAGCCGCTTCCGGCACGTGCTGGTGGACGAATTCCAGGACACCAACGCGATTCAGTATCGATGGTTGATGCTGCTCGCGGGTCCCGCCGGACTGCCGTTCGTGGTTGGCGACGACGATCAATCCATCTATCGTTGGCGCGGCGCGCGCGTGGAGAACCTGCAGCAGTTTCGCCGCGATTTCCCGCAGGCCGTGCTCTACAAGCTCGAGCAAAACTACCGCTCGACGGGCATCATCTTGAAGGCGGCGAACGCGCTCATTGCGAACAACGCCGGCCGTCTCGGCAAGACCTTGTGGACCAGCGGCGAGGACGGCGAGCGACTCAAACTCTACGCCGCCTTCAACGAACGCGACGAGGCCGATTTTGTCGTGAATCGGATTCGCGACTGGGTCGCGCACGGCGGCGCGCGGCGCGAAGTGGCGGTGCTGTACCGCTCGAATGCGCAGTCCCGGGTGTTCGAAGAGGCCTTTCTAAACGCACGCATGCCGTACCGGGTGTATGGCGGCTTGCGATTCTTCGAACGCGCCGAAATCAAGGATGCGCTCGGCTACCTGCGCCTCACCGCCAGCCGCGCCGACGACACCTCTTTCGAGAGAGTGGTGAATCTGCCGGTGCGCGGGATCGGGGCAAAAACCATGGACACGGTGCGCGACTTTGCCCGGGCGCAGTCGACCTCGTTGTGGAACGGTGCCGTGCAGTGCGTACAAGGCGTGCTTCCGCAACGCGCGGCGCAGGCGCTGCAGTCGTTCTTGGCGCTGATCGACCGGCTGGCGCGCGAAGTGTCGGGACTCGAGCTGCACGAACAGGTCGATCACGTCATTCAAATGAGCGGACTCATCGAGCATTTCAAGAAGGAAAAGGGCGAGCGCGGCGAGGGACGCGTGGAGAATCTGCTGGAGCTCGTCAGCGCGGCGCGCGGCTTTACACCCGAAACCGAGGCGGAAGCCGAGCTCTCGCCGCTCGAGTCGTTTCTCGCGCACGCGGTGCTCGAGTCCGGCGAAGGTCAGGCCGACCCTTACGATGACTGCGTGCAGATGATGACGCTGCACTCGGCCAAGGGGTTGGAATTTCCGGTGGTGTTCCTCGCCGGCATGGAGGACGGATTGTTTCCGCATCAGCGCTCGGTCGCAGATCTCGCCGGACTGGAGGAGGAACGTCGCCTGTGCTATGTCGGCGCGACCCGCGCGATGCGCCAGCTTTATGTCACCTACGCCGAACAGCGCCGCCTTTACGGGGTCGATACCTATGGCCAGCCGTCGCGCTTCATCAACGAACTGCCGGCGGAACTGGTGGAGGAAATTCGGCCGCGCCTGCAGGTATCCCGGCCGATCTTCGTCAAGCGCTCAAGCACGCTCGAGGAAACACCGAGCCCGGGCATGCGGATGGGCAGCCGCGTCCGGCACTCGAAATTCGGCGACGGCGTGGTGCTCAATTTCGAGGGAAATGGCCCGCATGCGCGGATCCAGGTCAACTTCGAGAGCCAGGGCACGAAGTGGTTGATGCTGTCGTACGCCAATCTCGTTCGTGTAGAGTAACCCGGCCGTGAAAATCATCATTTTGGGCGCAGGACAAGTCGGCCGCACCGCCGCGTATCACCTCTCTCGTGAGGAAGCGAACGACGTGACCGTGATCGACATGAATGAGGAGATCTTGCGCGACTTGCAAGACCGGCTCGACATCCGCACGGTCAACGGCAATGCAGCGAGCCCGCGGGTGCTGGAGGCGGCAGGAATCGCAGCCACCGACATTCTCGTCGCCCTGACCAACAGCGACGAAGTCAACATGCTTGCCTGCCACATCGCGTGGACGCTGTACCGCACGCCGAAGAAGATCGCGCGCGTGCGCTCGGCCGACTTCACCGAGCGCGATAAGCTGTTCGGCGAGAACGCGGTCGCGGTCGACGTCTGGATCAGTCCCGAGCAGCTGGTCACCGAGTACGTGGCACGCTTGATCCGTTATCCCGGCGCATTGCAAGTGCTGGATTTCGCCGACGGCCGCGTGCGCCTGGTGGGCATCCGCGCGCTGCAGGGCGGACCATTGGTGGGCCAGGCGCTGCGCACCCTGCGTGAGCATATTCCGACGGCGGACGCGCGCGTCGCAGCCATTTACCGCGCCGGCAAGAGCGTCAAGCCGGAGGGCGACACCGTGGTCGAGGACGGCGATGAGGTATTTTTTCTTGCGGCGCGCAAGGACATCCGCGTCGTCATGAAGGAAATGCGGCGCGAAGAGGCGCCCGCGCGCCGCGTCGTGATCGCCGGCGGCGGCAATATCGGCGTGCGCCTGGCGAGCGAATTGGAAGACCGGAACCAGGTCAAGCTGATCGAGCGCGACGGCAAGCGGGCGAGAAAGATTTCGGAGCATCTGAAGAGCACGACCGTGCTGCATGGCGATGCCGCCGATGAGGAATTGCTGCTCGAAGAGAACATCGACAGTGCGGATATCTTCGCCGCGCTGACCAATTCGGAAGAGGCGAATATCCTATCGGCGATGCTCGCCAAACGGCTCGGCGCGCACAAGGTCATGGCATTGATCAACAAGCCCTCGTACGCGGAGCTGATCGAAAGCGGCTCGATCGATGT
>CAYRAC010000048.1:0-13815 GCA_964422045.1 uncultured Steroidobacteraceae bacterium | reverse complement strand
GTTCGCTGTCGCATTTGAATTTGCTGCCGGTGTCCTGCATCAAGATCGACGGCAGTTTCAGCCGCAATCTCATCGACAACCCGAAATCGCAATCCATGGTCCTCGCCATCGCCAAGCTCGCGGGCACGTTCGGTCTCGAGACCGTCGCCGGATGCATCGAGACCGATGCCATTCGCGCGCGCGCCGCACAATTGGGAGTGGACTACGGGCAGGGATTTCTGATCGGCAAACCGCTGCCGTTGGATGACGCGGTTCACGACCTGCCGTTGTACGCCTGCTTCGAAACTTCAACCGGGCTATTCGATCCGTCGCTGGGCAAGACCGCGGCGCCGGGCAACTAGCGGCGGGTCGCGGCCGCACGTATGCTGATGCCCGATGATCACGAAACCGCGCCATCTGATGTTCGTAGCCGCCGCCATTGCGATCGGCGCTTCGCTTGGCGTCGGCGGCGCGGTGCTCGCCGACAAACCCGCGGCACCGGGGACCGATCTGCCGTGGCAAGACGCGCGCATGCTGGCCGACGTGCTGGAGCGGGTGAAGCACGACTACGTCAATCCCGTGGATGATCACCAGCTGCTGCAGGCTGCCATTCGCGGCATGGTGTCATCGTTGGATCCTTATTCGGCTTACCTCGACGGCGACGAGTACGACGAAGTCAAGATCTCGAGCTCCGGACAATACTCCGGCGTCGGCATCGAGGTGTCGATGGAGGACGACCAGGTCGTGGTGGTGTCGCCCTTCGAAGGTTCGCCCGCGGCCGAAGCCGGCATTCACCCGGGCGATGTCATCGCCTCGATCGACGGCGTCCCGGTGAACACGACCACGCTGGCCGACACGATCGGGCGCATGCGCGGCAAAGAAGGCACCTCGGTCAAAATCGGCATTTTGCGCGAAGGCGCCAGCGAGCCGCTGCAGTTCACGCTGAAGCGTTCGCGCGTCGAACTGCACAGCGTGAGATCGGAAATGCTCGAACCCGGCATGGGGTATGTGCGAATTTCACAATTCAGCGAGACCACCGGCGACGATCTGGAGGCCGCGCTCAAGGATCTGCGCAAGCGCAATGCCGGACCGCTGAAGGGCCTGGTGCTCGACTTGCGCAACAATCCGGGCGGTGTTCTCGAGGCGGCCGTCTCGGTCTCCGATACCTTTCTCGACTCCGGCGTCATCGTGACTGCCAAGGGGCGGACACCCGAGTCCAAATTCGAAATGGATGCAACGCCCGGCGACGCGCTCAACGGCGCGCCGATCGTGGTGCTGATCAACGGCGGATCGGCCTCAGCGGCGGAAATCGTCGCCGGCGCGCTCAAGGACAATCATCGAGCCAAACTCATGGGCCGCACCAGCTTCGGCAAGGGTTCGGTGCAAACCGTGATTCCTCTGAGCGGCGACCGCGCCATCAAACTCACGACGTCTCTGTACTACACGCCCTCCGGGATTTCCATCAATCATCGGGGTATCGCCCCCGATATCGAGTTCGAGCGCGATCCGAAGCCGCCGAGCGTGGCGCCGCCCGCGGATGCGCCGCTGCTGCAGCGTGATCGGGAAGTGCGGCGCGCCGTGCAGGAACTGAAGGTACCCACCGTCGGCGGCTCAGGCTCGGTAACCGCGGCGGCGCGCACGAATTAGCATGGGTAGTACCCGCTCCATCGAGGTACTGTGTTTGGCGCTGGCCGCCTTGGTGCTCGTGTGGTCGCGCGCGCTCGCGACGCAACTCTGGCCGGTGCTGGGACTGCTGGTAGCGTTCGTGCTCGCCATCCTCGCGTTTCGCTCGCGCCGGTTCTTCCCCGGGGGCACCCGCACCCGTTTGCTGATCGAGTCCTGGTCCATGGTGATGTTCATCACCGGAGCCTTGTGGTTCAGCGGCAAGAGCGCGAGTCCGCTCCTGAACCTGTATTTGCTGCCGATCATTCTGAGTGCGCTCACCCTCGGACGCCTCGTGACCCTATCGCAAGTGGCGGTGATATTTGTCTGCCACGTGCTGCTCGCCGCCGCGACGCCCGGCCCTGAGGTTTTGTCGCTGTCCTACGCGAGCCAGGCCGTAGGACAGCTGGCGCCGTTCCTGTTGGTGGCATTCCTCACCACGACCCTGTCCGCCGATATCACCGAGGCACGCGAACGTATCGAAGACCTGGCGCAAAACGACGCCTTGACGGGACTCTACAACGTGCGGATGTTCAATGAAGTGTGGAAGCGCGAGCACGCGGCCAGCGAGCGCGATCGCGGCGTGTATGCGCTGCTCATGGTGGACATCGACAAGCTCAAGGACATCAATGACAGCTTCGGTCACGAGGCGGGCAACAGCGCCATCACGCTGGTGGCAAGATGCTTGCAGCGGAGCATCCGCAATACGGATCATGCGGCGCGCCTGGCCGGCGATGAATTCGCGGTGTTACTGCCCGGCGCCTCGCCGGAGATCGCCGAGGCCGTGGTCAAGCGGGTACGGCACAATGTCTACAAGACGACGCTGGATTTGCGCTCGCGCATGATCCGCTGCAGCGTGAGCATCGGGGTCGTCAATTACCCGAAGGACGCGCGCGACATGCGCGAGCTGCTCAGCATCGCGGATCGCAAAATGTATCGCGACAAGGAGCTGCGTCGGGCGCCCGGCAGTGAGGTGAGTGCTTGAGATTGGCGGGCCAATGCTCTGAATGTGCTGGACATTCGCCAAAATGATGGCAAAGTTAGGTTTGCATCACGTCGCGGCCGGGATGACCTGTGTCAGCTTGCCGTATTACACCTGAACACTTGGGAAACCCATGGCCCGCACCCCTCCGAAGCCGTCCCTGCCGTTACGAGCGCTGGCCGGCATCTGCCTGACTTTGCTTGCGCTGCAGTGCGTCGCGAAGTCCAATCGCGATCCGCGGGATCCCAAACTCAAATCCAGCTCGGTGCTCGTCATCGATCAAAGCGATTCGTCGGTGCTGTATTCGCGCAATTCCGATGTGGCGATGCCGATCGCGTCCATCACCAAGCTGATGACGGCTCTGGTGGTGCTCGATGCCAAGCAGCCCCTCGATGAACCGATCCAACTCACCAACGCCGACCGCGAATTGTCGAAGGGTGGTTTTTCGCGCCTCGCCGTGGGCGCCACCCTGACCCGCGGCGATCTGATGCATTTGGCCCTGATGTCCTCGGAAAACCGCGCAGCGCATGCGCTCGGCAACCACTATCCCGGCGGAATGGCCGCGATGGTTGCCGCCATGAACGCCAAGGCGGCCTCGCTCGGCATGTCGAGTTCACATTTCGCCGATCCCACCGGTTTGTCGAGCGATAACGTCGCGAGCCCGGCCGATCTTGCCAAATTGGTGATCGCCGCGTCGCACATTCCGAGCATTCGCGAATATTCCACGGATAGCCGCTACAGCGTGAAAATTCGCAAGCGCCTGGTCGAGTTCCGCAACACCGATAATTTGGTCGCCAATCCGGATTGGGACATCACCGTGCAGAAGACCGGTTACACCTCGGAGGCGGGAAAGTGCCTGGTGATGGCGGCCGTCATCGAGGGGCGCCCGGTCGTGTTGGTGTTGTTGGATTCGTACGGCAAATACACTCGCGTTGCCGACGCCAAGCGCATCAAGACCTGGATTCAGGCGAATGCCAACCAGCGAGTCGCAGTGTCGATGCGCTGAACCGTTGCGCGGCAACTCTTGCCGGCGGTGGCTGCGCGCGCCGCACACGGATTGATTCATGGCCAGCGGTCGTCAAGCACGGATCAAGAATTTCTTCGCCGAGAACCGTCTGTTCGCGGTTCGCAGTGTCGTCGCCGGCATCATCGCGGCCACTCTGCTGCTGACGGTCGCGGGGCGTCTCTTCTATCTGCAAGTATTGATGCACGATTATTACGCCAGCCAATCGCTGGGTAACAGCATTCGCACCGAGCCGATACCGCCGAGCCGCGGTTTGATTCTGGATCGAAACGGGGTGGTGCTCGCCGACAATCTGCCGGCCTACCAGATCGAATTGGTGCGCGAACAGCTGGGCGACCGCAAGGCGCTCGATGTGACGCTCGATCAGCTGGTCGATATCGGTTTGCTGCGCCGCGAAGATATCAACAACCTCAGGCGCACCATCCTGCTGCACAAAGTATATGAGAGCGTGCCCATCAAATTGCAGCTGAACGACGCAGAGATGGCGTTGTTCGCCGTCCATCGCTATCAGTTCTCGGGCGTCGATATCCGCACCCGCCTTGCCAGGCACTACCCGCTCGGCCAGACCGCCGTGCATGCCATCGGCTACGTCAGCGCCATCAACGAAGCGGACATGAAGCAAATCGACAGCGACGAATACGCGGGTACCACGCTCATCGGCAAGCTGGGCGTGGAAGCCGCCTATGAGCAGCAGCTGCACGGCAAGCGCGGATCGCGCGAGATTTTAGTGAATGCGGCCGGCCGCCCGGTCGAACGGCAGGGCGAATACACCCCGCAACTCACCACGCACCCCCCCGTTGCGGGCGAGGATTTGATCCTGGGTCTCGATGTGCGCGTGCAGAAAGTTGCGGAAGATGCACTCGCCGGTAAGCGTGGCTCGGTCGTTGCCCTCGACCCGCGCACGGGCGATATCATCGCGCTCGCCAGCACGCCGGGATTCGATCCCAATGCCTTCGTTCGCGGTCTGACGGTTCCGGAATATTCGGCACTGCAAAACGATATCGACATACCGCTGCTGAATCGCGCCTTGCGCGGCGCCTATCCTCCCGGCTCGACGGTCAAACCCCTGTACGCGCTGGCCGCCCAGAAGTACAACATCATTACCCCGCTGCAGACCCAGTACTGTCCGGGCTTCTTTACCTTGCCGGGCAGCGCCAACAAGTATCGCGACGACGAGAAACACGGCTTTCTCGACATGCGCCAAGCCATTTCGCGCTCCTGCGACGTTTATTTCTACCGAGTTGCCGAGAAGCTCGGTATCGATCGCATGCATGAGTTCATGAGCGCCTTCGGCTACGGCGATCTGACGGGCATCGATATTCCGGGCGAAAAGGCCGGGCTGTATGCCTCGCCCGAATGGAAACGACGCGTGTTCAAGCGCAAGGCCGATCAGGTGTGGTTCCCCGGCGAAACCATCAGCATGGGCATAGGTCAGGGGCCCATCACTGTGACGCCGCTGCAGCAGGCGCACTTCGCCGCGGAAATTGCCGAACGCGGGCAAATCGTCGCGACGCCGCGTCTGGTGGCCGCGGTTCGCGCGGCGGGCTCCAACGAGATCAAGAGCCGTCCCCCGGTTCTGACCAAGCCGATCGACATCGCGACGCGCGAGCAATGGGACGTGATCTACGACGGTATGGAAGGCGCGGTCACCACCGGCACGGCGCATGTGGCCGGCTCCAACGCGAAATATAAATTCGCCGGCAAGACCGGCACGGCCCAGGTGGTCACCGTCAAACAAACGGAGAGCACCAAGCACGTGGATGCCGACGTACGCAAACGCGAACACGCGTGGTTCATCGCCTTTGCGCCGGTGGAGGATCCGAAGGTGGCCATTTCAGTCCTGGTCGAAAACGGCGGTTTCGGCGCGTCGGCCGCTGCGCCTATTGCGCGCAAGGTGCTCGATGCCTATCTGCTGGGACCCGATCCGGACGATCATGGCCCCGCCGTGCCCCGCTCCGCGCCCTGATCGATGAACCGCCGGTGTCCTCGCCGGGCGGAAAACACGCATCCGGCGCCCCATAGGGGCATTTCTCAGTGCCGCGCCAGTTGCATCACCGCGCCGAGCAAGCCGCCGACGAGCAATATCGCCGCCGGCAGGAACGACAGGGCGTAGCCCAACGAGCGCTTCGACGGCTGTTTCACGTAGCTGGCGGCGTAAATTTCACGGCCGATCAAATAGACGACGCCTAGAATGGAGGCGGTGAGGGGGCTGTAGTAATGGCTGAAGAGGTGCAGTCCGGGCAAAAATATCAGCAGTTGCTCGATGGTATTTTGCTGGACCCGGAAGTGGCGCTCGAAAATCTCGTTTCCGGAGACGGCTGGCGCCGTGACCCCGTACTTGCCGCGCGCCCGCCCGACCTTGATTCCGAATACGATGAATTGTAGAACTGCGAGCGCAGTCACAATGTCTACATAAGCCATGGATACTCCCCCCGTGTTAGCAGATTCTAGCACTGCGCCGATGTCGGCTTTGCGTCAAGCTATCGGCATGACCTGTATGAGGCTCGAAGTCCGTCAATGAGCTTACCGAATAGAACCACCCGCACCGGGACGCGCGGCTACGCCCACTTGGTCGAGGTGCAGGTGGCTGCGTCGCGCGTTTGGCGCGCGCTCACCGATCCTGACCTCATTCGCATCTGGTCGGGTCAGGAGGCGGAGATCGACCCGCGCAAAGGTGGCTTGTACCGCGTCGGCAAACGCAACGAAGACAGCCGCGAGGCGCACATCGATATCTTCGATGTGAATCGCCGCCTGCGGCTGATTTACTTGAGCGGCAGCAACTGGCCGCGCGGCGCGAGCGCCGTCGTCGATGACTTCATCCTGGATGTGCGCAAGGGCGAGGGCACGACGTCGCTGCGGTTGCTCGGCTCGGGAGTTCCCGAGTCCCCCGCCTGGGACAAGACCTACGTACGCATGCGTCTGGGATGGGAGCGCCTCTTGGCGCGCATCAAGGTTACGGTAGAAAGCCCGCCGGTTCCCAAAAAGCCGCCGCCGCCGAAAGACCCGCCGCTGCCCGGGCTTGATTATTGATTGAGCTTCGGTCGTCCTTGATATGCTCGCCCCGACACATTTGCGGAGTTCAGCATGCTCGGGTTCTTGATACGCGCCAGCATCGTTGCCCTGGGCTTATGGTTGGCGACGGTTTGGGTCGGCGGCGTCTCCATCGACACGCCGGCCACGTTGATTCTTGCGGGCCTCTTGTTGGGCATCGTCAATTCCGTGGTCCGGCCCATTGCCATCGTGCTGACGCTGCCGATGACCCTGGTCACGCTCGGCCTGTTCTTGCTGGTGATCAACGCCGGCATGGTTGCATTGGTGGCGTGGATCCTGCCGGGTATGCACGTCGCCGGATTCTGGTCGGCCTTTTGGACATCCGTGCTGGTGAGCGTGGTGAGCTTCATCGGCTCCTGGTTCGTGGGCGGCAAGGGCAAGGTCGAAGTGATCGTCAAACGCCGCTGATCACCATGGTTATTGTGTCTTCGGCTCGGCGAGAGTTTTCGGATCGGTGAGGCTGCCGCCGGGCAGCGTCAATAGGCTGACGCCGAGGATGATGATGACCATGCCCGCGAGCTGCACTGCCGTCAAATGCTCATGCAGGAATTGCCAGCCGAGGAACGCGGCGATGGCGGGATTCACATAGCCGTAGGTGCCGATCAAGGCCGGCGCGCCGTTCAAACTCAGCCAGCCGTAGGCCGTGTAAGCCAGACACGAGCTACAGAAGGTGAGATAGAAAAGCGCGATCAACCCGGACGTGTTCGGTGCCCATGACGCGGCATCGCCATGCGCAATGCCGACGCCGAGCAGCAGCAAGCCGCCCATCAGCATCTGCAGCGCCATGAACATGAGCGAGCTTAACTGCGTGTCGATGCTGCGATAGTACAACGTGCCCAAGGACCACGACAGGCACGCGGTCAGCACGGCGCACTGCGCCAGTAAGCTGTTGGAGCTCATGTGCCCCTGCGACGTCAGCATCATCGCGGTGCCCAGAAAACCGATGGTGAGTCCCAACACCGCCCACCTCGTCAGCGGATGCCCGCGCCTGCCAAAGACACCGAGTCCTGCAATCCAGAATGCCGACGTGCCGTTGAGCAACGCCGCCTGGTTGCTCGGCAGATAGCGCATGGCCCAGGTATTCAGACCGTTGCTGACGAACACCATGAAAAATCCCACCACGATGACGTGGCGCCATTCGAGCGCGCGTCGCGGCAACGCGCTGCCGCGCCAAAATCTTGCGATCAGCGCCAGCAGGATGCCCGCCGTGGCGAAGCGAATTCCGGAAAACAGCGCCGGCGGCAGACTGCCGACCGCGATTTTGGTGAATAAAAAGCTCGAGCCCCACACCAGGTAGACGGTGCCTAAGGCCAGCATCACCTTCGCGGAGTGACTGGACTCGACGCGCACTTCGAAACGGCAGTCGCGGTGCGACGGTACAAAAGGCCAATGAGCACGCAGAAAATCACCGCTCCGCCGATTAGCGCGGCGCTTGCAAACCCGTTCCCGACCAGGGCGAAGGGCGAGCTTTTACCGGACGCGACGACGATGCCGGCGTACAACACGCCGAACAGACTCTCGCCGACGATCATACCGGTTGCCGTGAGCACCCCCATCCGCCTGGCAAACGTCGGTTTCGCCGTACGATCGGCCCAACCATCGTAGAAGTGGCCGATCACCGCGCCGATCACCACGGGGAGCGTCGCGCCCATCGGCAGGTAAATACCGAGCCCGATCGCAAGCGGCGGCAGCCGCATTTTTCCGGCGCGGCCGAGCAGCGCGTCGACCGCGATGACAAACGCTCCGAACAAGCCGCCGTACTCGATCATGCGCAGGTTGAGCTGGCCGCCCAGCACGCCTTGCGCCAACGCTGAAATCAGCGCTGCTTGCGGAGCCGCCAGGGCGTTATCTCCGGAACCCGGTGTCCCCGCGAATCCGTAGGCAGTATTTAGAAGATCCAATACGGGTGGAATGATCAGCGCGCCGAATATCACGCCGAACACCAGCGCCACCTGTTGCCGCCAAGGAGTGGCGCCGACCAGATGACCGGTCTTCAAGTCCTGCAAATTGTCGTTCGAGATGGTCGCGATCCCAAACACGATGCCGGTGGCAAATAGCGCATAGGCGACCATGGCACTCGACCGCGTCGGGTCCGCGCTGCGGCCGACGACCGCCAGGATCATGAATGCAGCGGCGACGACGGCCAGGATGCCGACGCCGGATACCGGACTATTCGAGGCACCGATCAGTCCGGCCATGTAGCCGGTAATCGATGCGATCACGAGGCCCACCACCAGCACGTAGGCCACGGTGGCGGCGATCAGTACGGGCGCGTGCCCGGCCAGCGCGCTCCCGGCCACGAATTGCCACAGCAACAGCGCAATCAGACCCAACACCACGACCACCACGCCGCCCACGATATTGATCGGCAGGTCGCGCTCGGCGAGCGGCAGCACTTGCGACGCTGAGCGGGCGTTCGACGCGGCCATCGCGGATTTGAGCCCCGAGACGATGGGCCCGAGAATTCTGGAGAAAGTCCACAGTGCCGCCACGCCGATCACGCCTGCGCCAAAGAACCGAATATCGGTGCGAAAAACCGCAAGTGCAATGTGCTGCGCGGAACCCGTCGCCGCCGCCCCCGCGGTCAACAGCGGCACGAGGACGCCCCAGCCGACGACGATGCCGACCAGCATCGCCATTCCCACGGACATGCCCACGAGATGTCCGACACCGACCAACGCCATGGAAAGGCTGGCCGACACGCCGGTGGCGCCCGCGCCCACGCGAAAATAGATGGCGGCCTCGTCGACCACCAGCCTGGTTTGACTCAGGGCAAAAAAGGCCGCCGACGCAATGGAATTGACCGTGATGGCCACGAGTCCCTGACGGCTCTCATCGTTTCCATCGCGCGACTCGGCGCCCACCAGCAGCACCTCGGCCGCGGCAAGTCCTTCAGGGTACGGCAGGTCGCTGTTGACGACCAAGGCGCGCCGCAGCGGCACCGAGAACATGACCCCGAGAATCCCCCCCAAGCCCGTCGCCGCCATGGTCATCCAGTAGGGAAAACCATGCCACCAGCCGACGATCACCAAGCCCGGCAACACGAAGATGATGGCCGACAACGTCCCGGCGGCGCTCGCCACGGTCTGCACGATGTTGTTTTCAACGATGCTCGAGGATTTGAACAGCCGCAATACCGCCATGGAGATCACCGCGGCGGGAATCGATGTGGCAAAGGTGAGCCCCACTTTGAGTCCGAGGTAGACATTGGCTGCCGTGAATGCGAGGGTGATCAGCGCCCCCAAAATGATCGCGCGGACCGTCAGTTCGCGCATGGCGCCGTCGTTCATTGCACGTCTCCCATTAATTTTTTCACGGGACGGCTGAGAATCAACATGACCGCGCCCAATCCCACGGAGAAATAGACGATGTGCATGTACTGGCCCGGCATGGCGGCGACGTTGCTCGCGTCGAATTCGCCGGCGATCAAACCCGCGACCAGATTACCCAGCGACATGGCCAGGAACCACATGCCCATCATCTGTCCGACGAAGCGCTTGGGGGTCAATTTCGTGTAGTAGCTCAAACCCACCGGGCTCAAACACAATTCGCCGAAGGTGTGCAGCAGGTAGGTCATCAGCAGCCAGCTCGGCGCTGCCTTGGCGCCGGAGGCCACCAACGAGGCAGCCGCGGCCATGAGCAAAAATCCCGATCCCATGAGCATCACGCCGAGCGCGAACTTGGCCGGCGCCGACGGGTTGAGATTGCGCTTGGCCAGCGCGACCCAGAGCCACGCAAAGAACGGCGCGAATATGATGATATAGGCCGAATTGAGCGACTGAAACCAACCGGTGGGGATCACGAAGTGCAGCCAGCCGATGTTGCGGTTCGTGTAGCGCTCCGCGAATAGATTCAAGCTCGAACCGGCCTGTTCGTATCCCGAAAAGAACAACGCACAACCGGCGAACAGCACCACCAGAACGACGCCGCGCCGCCGCTCCTCGGCGTCGAGGCCGGCCGCGATGAAGTAGTACAAGAAATAAAGCACTGCCATCGAGACGATCGAATAGGTTGCGACTTGCGCCAACGCGACCGGGTTAACTTCAATCCAGCCGAAACTCACCGCGGCCAGCAGCAGCGCGAGGCAGCTCGCTCCCACCCAGAAGTAGCGTGCCTGTTGGGCGCGCGCGCCGGCCGGCGCCGTGTAGATGCCGGCGTTTCCCAAGTGGCGCCGGGTGAGAAAAAACTGTGCGACGCCCACGGCCATGAAGCAGGCGGCGGCCGCGAATCCCGCGCGCAGACCAAAGTAGGCTTGAGCATAGCCTGTGACCAAGGGTCCGAGCAGGCCGCCGACATTGATGCCGATGTAGAAAATCGTGAATCCGGCATCGAGCCGCGCGCCGCCTTCCGGATAAAGGTCCGCGACAATCGCGCTGACATTCGGCTTGAGCAAGCCGACGCCGAGCACGATCACGACCAAGCCGATATAAAACCCGCGCGGACTGGTGGAGAGGGCCAGCAAGGAATTGCCGAGCGTGATGGCGAGACCTCCGGCGAGCACGGCGTACTGCGCGCCGATCAGCCGGTCCGCGATCCAGCCGCCGGGGAGCGCCGCCAGATACACCCCGGCCGTGTACAGTCCATAGATCGCTGTTGCCGTCCTGTCGTCGATGCCGAAGCCGCCGCTCGCGACCGCGGCGACCAGGAACAGTACCAACACGGCGCGCATGCCGTAGTAGGTGAAGCGCTCCCACATCTCGGTGAAAAATAGCGTCGCGAGCCCGCGTGGGTGCCCGAAAAAAGTGGCGGTCAAATCAAGCCCCGGCTTCGCGCTGCGCCTGTTCTGCGTCTTCTTTGGCGCGAGCCGCTATTTTATCCTTGAGCAAGAATCCGGCCATGATTATCCCTATCTCGTAGAGGAGGTACATCGGCACCGCCATCGCGCTCTGCGACACCGCATCGGGCGGGGTCACGAAGGCGGCAAAGATGAATATCCCGAGTAACACGAAACCGCGATTTTTCTTGAGTGTCGCGAGCCTGACAAATCCTGTCCACACCAATAATACAGTAGCCACCGGCACTTCGAAGGCCAAACCGAACGCGAGCAGCAGCACCATGACGAAGTCCAAGTAGCTGCCCATGTCGGTCATCATCTGCACGCCGTGCGGCGTGGTCGCGACGAAGAAGCTCAGCATCACCGGAAACACCACGTAATAGGCGAAGGCGGCGCCGAGGTAGAACAACACCACGCTGGAAATAAGCAGCGGCACGGCGAGCTTTTTTTCATGTTTGTACAGCCCCGGTGCGACGAATGCCCAGGCTTGGTACAGGACGAACGGGATGGCGATGCCGATGGCCAAGACCAGCGCCATCTTGAACGGCACGGTGAACGGCGCCACCACACTGGTCGCGATCAACGTCGCCCCCGCGGGCAGCTTGTGGACCAAGGGTTCCGCCACGAAGGTGAACAATTGGTTCATGTAGATCGCGCAAGGAATGAAGCAGATGCCGACCGCCAACATGGCCTTGAGCAAGCGGTCGCGCAACTCGAGGAGGTGCGAGATGAGGGTGCCTTCGGCGAGACCGCCGGATTCACCCTCCTCAGTCATGGGGCGGTTGGGACTCGGCTACTGGATCTGCGGCATGCATGGCGGCCGGCGTCGTGGCGGCGGCGTCAAGACCATAGGTTGGTTCCGGTGCGTGCGGCGCCTCGGGCGCCGCCGTCGGATGACCCTCGGGCAGCGCGGGCGGCGGCGATTGAGTGCCGGCGGCTTTGAGCGTGCCGCTCGGCTTGCTCTGCGTTTTGAGCAATTCTTCTGCGCTCACTTCGCGCTCCAATTGCTCGCTCAACTGCCGGGCCATGGCGCGCGCGCGTCCCATCCAGTTGCCGACCTGCCGGGCAACCTTGGGCAGCCGCTCAGGCCCCAACACGATGAGTGCTATGGCCGAGGTGAGCAGTATCTCCGAGAACCCGACATCAAGCATGCGACATCAGGTATTGGATTTTGGGGGTGTCTTGACTTCCGCGTCGCGCGGCGTCGCGGCGGCGAAGTCCGCGTCCGTGTCCTGCTTGATCTGTTTGATTTTTTCTTCCGATTCGCCGTCGTTCATGGCTTGCTTGAAGCCTTTGACCGCGGCGCCGAGATCCGAGCCGATGGAGCGCAGACGCTTGGTGCCGAATATAATCAAGGCAATGGCCAAAATGACCAAGAGCATTTTCGAGTCGAACATATCGCTTCTCCGGTACCGCGGTGAACTCACCCTTCAGGCCAGCTAATAATACGCCAAAGAGATTATGACATTGGACACTGCGGCAACGATGCGTGTTCGGTCCCAAATGAGATTTCACCTCGAAATATTAGCTCTCCAACCAGAAGGTGACCGGTCCATCGTTGCTCAAACCCACCTGCATGTGAGCGCCGAAGACACCGAATTCGACCCGGCTATGCCGCGAGCGCGCTGCCAGGACCAGCGTGTCGAACAGGCGCCGGCCCTGTTCCGGGGGCGCGGCGGTGGAAAAGCCGGGCCTTAAGCCCTTGTGCGTGTCCGCGGCCAGTGTGAATTGCGGTACCAGCAGCAAATCGCCCTGAGTTTGGGTCAGACTCAGGTTCATTTTCCCGGTGGCGTCGGCGAAAACCCGGTATTGGAGCAGGCGCTCCAGGAGCCTTAAGGTGGATGCCTCGTCGTCGGTCGGCCGAACCCCGACCAACACCAGCAGGCCCGGCCTAATCGCGGCGACCCGCCGGCCCTCCACCTCGACGCTTGCCTGACTTACGCGCTGCAGTAGGCCAATCATGCCGATAACTACCACTTCTCGTATAGTTGATCGTCCATTTTCGCCGTCGCGTCCCACTTATGCCAAATATCAAACAAAGTGGGATATAAAGTGCACAAATCGCTCATTTTCTCCACAGAGTGGGGGTAAATAGCACCAATATGGTGAAAACCTCCAGGCGCCCCAGCAGCATCGCGGCAGAACACACCCACGTCTGGAAATCGCTCAAGACCCCATAGTTGCTTCCCGGGCCGACCAGCCCCAGGCCGGGTCCCGCATTGTTGATGCAGGCAATGATCGAGGAGAAAGCCGTCATGAAGTCCAAGCCGCTGGCGAGCTGTACGAAGACCAGCATCACGATGCTCATGAAGTAGAGGAAAACGAACGCCAGGACCGCAAACA